>JAYSUY010000870.1:0-3321 GCA_043718855.1 Saprospiraceae bacterium
TTTTTTAGGTGTGAGGGGCCATCTCGAAAAAATCTGTGTCTAATCCGTCCAATCCGTTTCATCCGCGTCCCATTGTTGTCATGCATGAGGAGTGGCTAAGTTGTTGCCTCAATCACCTCATTATCAACGCACCACCGTCACGTCACCCTCCATCCGCTCCACCGAGCCGTCCACCAATTCCAATTCCATGCGCCACACATACACCCCCGGCGGCACCCGGTCGCCGCGGTAGAAACCGCCCCAGGCTTGGGCATTGTCGTTGGGTACTGCATTGCGCAATTCATGTAGCAGCGTGCCCCAGCGGTCGAAGATTTGAAGCAGTTTGATGCGCTGCACCGCCGGACCAAAATTCATGTCGAAGCGGCTGTTCAAGTCAGTGGTCGGCAGTATGGAGAGCGCGTTCGGGATGTAAGCGTTCACGAAACGGAGTACCCGCAGGGCCATCTCATCGGAAGCCGTGCAGCCGTTTTTGTCCGTCACCGTCAGCAGGTAGCGGATGTCGCGGTAAGGCTTCACGATGGGGTTGGGGCAGTTGGCGCAACTGAGGTAGGACGAGTCGTTCCAAGCGTAGCGAAAGGGCGGTGCGCCGCTCCCGATGATGTCGAGTAGCAGCGAGTCGCCGAGGTTAAGCGTCTGATCGGCAGGAAGTTGCACCACCAAGTCGGGCGGCTGCTGTACCGAGCGCAGCAGCGTGTCTACACAGCCGAATACATCCTGCGCGTACACCGCGTAGTCGCCCGCGTACAGGTTTTCGAAGATTTTGTCCTGGGTAAAAATGCCGTTGTCGAGTCCGAAAACCAGCGTCGTGTCGGGCGACTGCACCAGCACAGCACCGCTGTTTTCACCAAAACACCGTACCGAATCGGCCACCGCGCTGAACACAATGGCCGGGTGGGCAGGCACCTGCGCCGTCGCTGTTTCCGTGCAGTCAAACTTGTCCGTCACCGTCAGTGCGTAGTCGCCAGCGGGCAAATCCGTAAGGATGGGAGTAGTGGCTGCTGTGGGGTTCCAGTCGTACTGGAACGGCGAAAAGCCAGTCACACTGGCCGTGATGGAGCCGGTGGCCTCGCCAAAGCAGGAGGGCGTAGGATCCAACTCCACGAGTATCGGGCTGCGCACAATCAGATCGACGGTGTGGGTGGAGTCGCAACCGTTTCTGGCGGTGTATTTTTTTCGGTAAAGGCCCGACGTGTTCTGTGCGGAGCCGAAAATCGTGGACGTTTCGCCGAAACAAATTGTGCGGGGTTCGGTCGTCCAGAACGTGTCACGAGGAGCCACATTCACCAAAACCGTTGAGTCGCAGCCTGTTTTAGCGGTTAAAAAATACGTTTTTGAGTCGCCGGGCTTTAGCAAAAAACCGTTGAACGGCAACTCCGCGCCGAGACAGACCGAGGTGTCTACTTTGATGTCGAACGTACCCACTTTGGTGCCGATCACCCGCACCTGCACCGTCGAGTCGCAGCCATGCACGGTAGCGTAGAAGAAACTGCGGCTCGTGTTGGGCTGTAGCGTGTCGCCAAACCAGACCACCTCGCGCCCGTAACAAATCGTGGTATCCACGCGGTAGTTGAACGTGTCGTACACCGTGATGTAGGCCGAGTCGCGGTTCACACAGCCATTGGCAAAGCCCGCTTCCAGCACGAGGAGGCCTGATTGACCCGGTTCAGCGTTCACGATGGGGCAGTTGGCGCAAGTCAGCCCCGCGCCCGTCCAGTTGTAAAAATCGAACCCGCCTTCGCTGAACTGTACCGCTTCGCCCTGACACATGGATTTGTCCACGCCGATGTTCACCACCGTCGCGCTGTCAATCGTAATTGTTACGGAGTCAACTTGTTGGATGCCACACACGTCCGTCACCGTGACAGAAAAAGTACCAGGCCAAGGGCCAGCAGTGAAAGTGGGCAGGGCCGTGCCGTTGTCCCAGAGCCACGTCGTGAGGTCGTTGCCAGCAGCATTGAGGGGTAGGGTAGTGTGGTCGCAGATGGCGGTATCGGGGCCGAGATTCAAAGTGGCAGGCAGGTACGGGTAAAAAAACGAGGCAATATTGTTGGTAAAACTGCACTCGCCAAGGCTGGTGGAGGGGAAATCCTTGATGAGGTTGAAGGGCGTGGCGATGGAGTGGTCGTCGTTGAGGACAATGAAAATCGAGTCGTTCGCCAAGCGCGGTATGCGGAACGTGAACGTGCGGCAACTGTCGGGCAGCAGGGCGAAACCGATGGGTACAGCCCCCACCCAAAGTGCTGGAGTCGTCTGCGGGTTGCCGATATAAGCCGAAATCGGGGTTTGTGGTGGCATCAGGTTGTCGCCGATGTTGCAGAGTTCCACCGTCAGCACCAGCGAGTCAATCTCGCACAACACGCTGTTTTTCAGAGACAAAACGCCGTCGGGCGAAGGGAAGGTGGGGTTGAAATATTGGTTGAGGAAGCCGTTGAGCCGCAGGCTGTCGCCCACGATGTGGGGGTTTTGCTGGTAGCGCGGTACACTCAGGTCGTCGTTGATGTTGGTGTTGAAAAACGCATGCTGGTTCCACACCCGCCGCGAAGCAATGCCCGGCGAGCCGACGGCTTCGTAGCACACCACACTGCCCTTGCCGGGGCCGGTGCCACACTGAATGATGATCTCCGTCTGGCCGTCGGCATCCACATCCAGCACCAACGGGTTTTCGATGTGGGTGGCCGAAGTACACTTGTCCTGCCACTTCACCAGTCCAGTTGCGCCTTCGATGACTTGCAAAAAATCTTGGCCTCGGTAAATCACATCGGACGACCCGTCGCCACAAAAATCGAACACGCTGGAGCAAGTGATGGACGACGCATCCAGATTGGACACCCTCCACAGCACCTTGAAATCATTGTCGAGCGCGTACAGCCAAGGGTGGCCCACAAAACTGATTTCTAATTGTCCGTCGCCATCGAGGTCGGCCACATTCACCCGCGACGCACCTTCCTGCCAGTTGCTCAGCAGCGTAAACTCCCGCATGACAGTTGGGGTCTCGATTTCCCAGCAGTACACCGTATTCAGGCCGTTCTTTTTTCCCTGCACGATCGCGTCGAGGTCGCCGTCGCGGTCAAAATCTGCAATGCTTGTGAAGCCATCGGAGTAACCCGCAGGTGCCTGTACGATGGGCGTGACTGCGCCCGTAACAAGGTTCACCGAGAGCACCTGATTGCCTGCCACGATTTCCAGCCCAGCACAGTCAGCGCAGAAGTTATCGGGAAGCACATCCATCGCCACAGTGGAGCAGAATGAAAAGCCGTTGGCCACCCGCGCCGGGTGTTCGCCTGCAGAAACTGCGGCTCCGCCTTGCGCCAAAAGTGCCCC
>JAYSUY010000088.1:0-2358 GCA_043718855.1 Saprospiraceae bacterium
GTGCCAGCACCTGGCTTCAGTGCATCGGTGAGCGGCTCTACCGCCAACTTCACCAACGGCAGCACGGGGGCTACTTCGTACAGTTGGAATTTTGGCGACGACAGCAACGGCAGCACGGCTCCCAATCCAAGCCACACCTACACGGCTGATGGCACCTACGAAGTGGTGTTGACCGCCACAAACATCTGTGGTACAGCGACATTTACGCAAAACGTAGTCATCATCACTTCGCCCAATGCAGGTTTCACGGCCCAAACCACGACGGGCTGCGCTGCGCTCAGCGTACAGTTTCAGGACCTGTCGTCGAGCAACACGACCAGTTGGGCATGGACTTTTCCGGGTGGCGACCCCAGCACTTCGACGGAAGAAAATCCATTGGTGATCTACACCACGCCCGGTGTGTACGACGTGACGCTGGTGGCTACCGGCCCCGGCGGCACCAGCACTTTCACCCAACCGGGCTTCATTACCGTGCTGGGTACGCCCACCGCTGGGTTCAACAGCAGCACGAGCGGCGCTACAGCGACCTTTACCAACGCTTCTGGCAACGCAACTACGTACTTCTGGAACTTCGGCGACAACAGCAACTCCTCTGCTGAAAACCCGACGCACACCTACACCGCCGACGGCACCTACACCGTGACACTGACGGCCGCAAACAACTGTGGCACTTCTACTTCCGTGCAGGCAGTGACCATTGTTACACCACCTACGGCCAATTACAGTCAGAACGGCACCTCTGGCTGTGCGCCGTTCACGGTGCAATTCAACAATCAAAGCAGCAGCAACGCGACGGTGTTTTTGTGGAATTTCCCCGGTGGTAATCCATCCACTTCGACGGCGCAAAACCCAACAGTGGTGTACAGCACTGTCGGTACCTACACGGTCACGCTGACAGCGGGCAACTCCGCTGGCACCAGCACCAGCACCAGCACGGTGACGGTGTTGCCGCTGCCTTCGCCTTCGTTCGGCACACTCGGCGCGGGGCTGTCCATCGTGTTCACGAATACCTCGGCGAATGCCACGTCGTACAGTTGGAATTTTGGCGACAACAGCAGCAGTACCCAAGCCAGCCCGACCCACCTATACGCTGCACCCGGCGTGTACACGGTAACACTTTCGGCCACCAACTCCTGCGGCACAGTAACCACGACGCAGCAGGTGACCGTGCAAGGCTCGGCGCCCATCGCGCAGTTTGTAGCAGGTGAAACGGCGGGTTGTGTGCCGCTCACCGTGTCGTTCAGCGACCAGTCGGCGGGCGGCCCAACGGCTTGGAAGTGGAACTTCCCTGGTGGCGTACCGGGTAGCAGCACCCAGCAAAATCCGACGGTGATGTACTCTGTGCCAGGCACTTACGATGTGACGCTGGAGGTAACCAACCCATTCGGCACCAACTCGGTCACCAAGCCGAACTACATCATGGTGCAGGCTTTCCCATCCACCGGCTTCACCTACACAAGCACCTCCGGTACGGTCACGTTCACCAATACCTCAGCCAACGCGCTGGCCTACTCCTGGAATTTTGGGGACAACACTGCACCCAGTACGCAAACTAACCCCGTACACACCTACACCGCCAACGGCACTTACACGGTGGAACTGACGGCAGTGAACAATTGCGGCGCGGCCACTTTGCAACAGCAGATCACGGTGATGATATCGGGCTTGAACGAGGTGAACTGGCTGGATGCATTCCGCCTCTACCCCAACCCCAACACTGGCCAGTTCCGCGTCGAGATGAGCGGCCCTGCACAGGATGAGGTGGAGTTTACGCTGTTCAACGCAGTGGGCCAACTGATCCGCCGCGAGGTGGAAGGCTTCGGCACAGGCACACTTGCCCGCACTTTCGATTACGGTCAACTGCCTACTGGCGTGTACGCGCTGCGGGTACAGGCGGGAGGAAAGTCGTCGATGAGTCATTTCGTCATCGAGCGGCGTTGAGTTCATTCGCATACTACTGGACATTTTTGTTTCACACAACGCCACGACGACACAACAAATTGATTTTAAATGCTTTGGATTTCGTACCGTTGTGACGTTGTGGCGTTGTGTGAAAAATGTCCCGTAGTATGGTTCGTTCGTCATTGAAGTCATTCCGTATTGATGAAATGGCGAATGACGACACTCGGCCCGGCCAGCGATTGGATTCGCTGGCCGGGCTTTTTTATACCCTCAGAAACCTCACTTATGCAAAAGATTGGTTTGCCTATGTGGCGGCAAGCGGCGTTGCTTTGCAGGACAAAATTTATTTGACTTATGAAATAGACCTTATGTGGAAAAATTGATTAAACACCTGCGCTCTTGCACGAGGAGTAATTTCGGATCGGGCTTTTGACTCTCAAGTTGTGCAAGGCGCAA
>JAYSUY010000871.1:0-3318 GCA_043718855.1 Saprospiraceae bacterium
GAAGAGACCCCCATCGTGAAAAACCCGCTGGACAAAAAAAGCGACTGGAGCGGCACCACCCTCCCATGGATGAGCATCGGCTACGAACTGCTGCTCACCCCGCTGCAACTGCTCACGTTTTACAACGCCGTCGCCAATGACGGGCGCATGATGAAGCCCTACATCGTACAGCGCACCGAGCGCTACGGCGATGTGGTGAAAGAATTTCGCCCGACGGTGGTGAAGCGCAACATCGCATCGGCCAGTACCATCGCCCGCGCCAAAGAACTGCTGAAAGAAGTAGTGCGCACCGGCACCGCCGAACGCATCCGCTCCGCCAACTTCGAGATGGCAGGCAAAACCGGCACCGCGCAGTTGAACTACCACAAGTTCAAGGCCAGCAAAGGCATACGGCACCAAGCCGGTTTCTGCGGGTTTTTTCCAGCCGACAACCCGGTGTACAGTTGCATCGTGGTCATCAGTGAGCCAGTGCGCGGCGGCTATCACGGCGCGGAAGTGGCTGCTCCTGTGTTCCGGGCCATTGCTGAAAAATGCTACGCCATGAAGTCCGAGCTGCATACGCCCATCAATGCCGAAAAGCCCAAACCGCTCGCCGCCCGCCAGATGCCGAGTTACGACGCGGGCGAAAAAAATGACCTGATGCAGAGTCTGCGCTGGCTCAAATTAGACTACGAGGAGGCAGAGGGAAACAGCGGCGATAACGAATCGAACTACGCCGTCATCGTGGCGAAAGACAGCATCGGCCTCACGATGCAGAGCCGCACGGTGCCAGACAAAACCATCCCATCAGTGGTGGGCATGGGCTTGAAAGACGCGATTTATTTACTCGAAAACCGAGGCTGCCGGGTACGGGCAGAGGGCGTGGGAAAGGTGAGGCGGCAGAGTTTGGCGCCGGGGACGCGGGCGAGCGGGCAGACGTGTGTGCTGTTTTTGGAGTAAAAACTACGCCGCTGTTTCAAAGGAAACATTGCGGTAAATCTTTGACAGCAAAACGCTTACGCCGATGCTCTGGAAATGCGCTTCTCCGTCCAATCCCCGAACGGAGGACGATTGCCAAAAGCCCTCTTCATCACGCAGGTAAAAATCCACTTGCGCTTTGTCTTGGTGGATGAGGGCGTACTCGCGGAACGAGGGGAGGGTTTTGTACTCGGCGAATTTCTGGCCTTTGTCAAAGGCAGCAGTGGAGTCAGACAGCACCTCGACGATGAGTATGGGATTGGTGATTGCGCCAACTTCTTCGTCCGTGAATTCGGCTTCACCGACCACCGCCAGCGCATCGGGGTAATAGTAGTAGCGGAAAGCGGGCAAGTAGATTTTAGTGTCGTTGCTGAGTGCTTCGGCATCTGTGCGGTCTTCCAAAGATTTGAAAAGTTGACCGAAAATGTTGCCAGAGATGCGGATGTGAGCGGGTTTTGCGCCAGCCATAGGGATGATGATGCCGTTGAGGAAAATATGTTTTTGCCCAGTTTTTTGCTCTATTTCGAGGTATTCGGCCACCGTATAGCGGCGGCGCAGCGCACGAAGCGGGGCGGCAGGGGGCGACGGAGAAGCGAGTGCGACCATGTTTTTGAAAAAATTTAGGTGACAAAAATACAGCAAAAAATGAGACAGCACCTGTTCAAACTACTACTCCTCAGCCTGCTCTGCCCGGCTTGGCCGGGGCGTGTGGGCGCGGAAGCGTTGGGCCGTCCAGCAGTCTGCTTGTCTAACACAGCGGCCAAAGAGCAAAACGCCAATGCCCCGAAAGCGACAGCCCAGTACTGGAACAAACCAACCGGACCTACCAAATTTGAAAAGACTATGTCGATGCTTTTTATATCGCTGCTTTTTATCAGCACTGTAGGCCTCATCGCCGGGCTTATTGATGGGCATAACGTGTTCGTTGCGGTGTTGCTCATCGGAGTGTCCACATTGGGTCTCTTTATCATGTCGCGCATATTGAAGGCGAGGAAAAAGAAAAACAAGGGAAAGGCTCCAACGGCTCCGGCTAAAAAATGAACCAAAAACGATAAGCCATGACACAGCACCTGTTCAAACTATTCCTCCTCAGCCTGCTCTGCGCGGCGTGGCCGGGGCGTGTGGGTGCCGAAGTGCAGCGTCCAGCGGTAGGTTGTCGAGCAGACTACTTGCGAAAAACCGTTGCCGAAGAGCAAAACCCTGTTGCCCGGAAAGTGACGGCGAATAACTGGCACAAGCGACGTGCATCAAAAGAGGGCGAAGCGGCCATGACATGGCTTTTCATGTCACTGCTGGTGCTTGGCACCATTGCTCTCATCGTCGGGCTTATTGCAGGAAGCAATGTGCTCATTCCAGTATTGATAGTCGGAGCGTGTTTGTTGTATTTCTTCATCGTGTCTCGCGTAGTTGCGAGTAGGGAAAAGAAAAATGGGAAAAGTCGCCCCGCACCACCTCCAAAAAAATGAAGTAGATATTTCCAGTCACCACATACCCAATCATCCAGACAACACGAAAAATGCCCACACTCTCTCACCTCCTCGCACAAGTCGCCGTCCTCGATTCCGTCGGTGACCTCAGCATCGAAGTCGGCCACATCCGCTTCGACAGCCGCGCCGTGCAGCCCGGAGACGTGTTCGTGGCCGTGCGCGGAGCAGCGGTGGACGGGCATCAGTTCATTGACAAAGCGATAGAAAACGGAGCGGTGGCGGTAGTGTGCGAACTGTTGGCTGTTAGCCATTTGCCATTAGCCAGTACCCAGGAGCCAACGGCCAACAGCCAACAGCCAACGGTCATCCGCGTCGCCGATTCCGCCGAAGCCTTGGGCATCATGGCCGCCAATTTTTACCAAAATCCCTCCCGCGACCTGACGCTCGTGGGCATCACCGGCACCAACGGCAAAACCACCACCGTCACCCTGCTCTGGCAACTCTTCACCGCCCTCGGCTACCGCTGCGGACTCATCGGCACAGTAGAAAATAGGGTAGGCGAAACCGTGCTGCCCAGCACCCACACCACGCCCGACGCGGTGCGCCTCCACGCTTTGCTGCGCGAAATGGCCGACGCGGGCTGTAGCCACGTGTTCATGGAAGTCAGCAGCCACGCCGTACACCAGCGGCGCATCGCAGGGGCCGAGTTCGCGGGCGGCGTGTTCACCAACCTCAGCCACGACCACCTCGACTACCACAACACCTTCGCCGAATACCGCGACGCGAAAAAGCGGTTCTTCGACGACCTGCCCGCTACGGCCTTCGCGCTCACCAATGCCGACGACCGCAACGGCCAGTTTATGCTCCAAAACACCCGCGCTGCCCAGCACACCTACGGCCTGAAGAAAGCCGCCGATTTCAAAACCAAAATCAT
>JAYSUY010000872.1:0-1198 GCA_043718855.1 Saprospiraceae bacterium
GCTGGGGGCTTCCTGAAAAAACGCGGCTTCTGGCCCTGGATCGAAAGTGCGGCCTATGTGCTGGCCCTTGCCCACGTCGTCCCAAGCCAGCGTCAGCAGGGTGTCTGCTGGCACGTCGTGGACGAAGTACATTTCCGAGTCGGGCCAAGTGACGAGCACCTCGCTGACCCGTGTTTTTTTGCCCAGACCGAACACCAACTTGTAGTCCACCGACGACTGGAAACCCCGCGACGGGAACAGTTCAGCCGTCATTTCCTCCCCGTCGCAGTTGACTTTGACTTTCGATCCGATGGCAAACGTGTTTTGTCCCTTGCCTTTGAGTTGAATCGTAAGGTAGTGATTATCAGTGGTTTCTCGGCTTCGATTGCGGTAGAGGAAGGCTTCTTGGTTCACGTTGTTCACCACCATGTCGAGGTCGCCGTCGTTGTCGAGGTCGCCGTAGGCCGCGCCGTTGGAGAACGAGGGCGTATCGAAACCCCACTGCTCGCCTACATCATCGAATTTGAGCGAGGGGCCGGTGTTGCGGTAGCATTTGTTGAGCAGCGGCTGGGCCGGCATCTTGTTCAGCACCTCGTTGAGTTGCTCTTTTTTGCCCGTCAGGGCCATCTTCTGGATGATGTCGTCGGCAAAAAAATCAATGAAATCTTGGTCAATCACATCCTTGGCGATGCCGTTGCACACGTAGATGTCGCGCCAGCCGTCGTTGTCCATGTCGAACAGGAGCGCACCCCAACTCCAATCGGTGGCGGCCACCCCGGCGTAGTGCGCGATGTCGCTGAACGTGTGGTCACGGTTGTTCAGGTGGAGGCAGTTCTGCGAATATTGGTTGTAAAAACCCCGCTGCTGCTCCAAGTCGTGGGAGTTGTAATTTTTAAACAAGGTATTGGTTTTCAGGCGATAATCATCGCCGGGAAGCATCTCGGTGGTAAAAATTTCGGGGTAGCCGTCGTTGTTGATGTCGGCCATGTCAGCCCCCATCGAAGCCTCGCTGAGGTGTTCCATCCACTGCTCAATCTCTTCGTGGAAAGTGCCGTTCTGCTGATTGATGTACAGGTAGTCGCGCTCGTAGAAGTCGTTGGAAATGTAGAGGTCGGGCCAGCCGTCGCCGTTGATGTCGCCCACCGTTACGCCCAGGCCGAAGCCGATGAGGCTGCCGTAGATGTTGGCGGATTTGGATACGTCCACGAAGCCCCCCCCG
>JAYSUY010000873.1:0-9313 GCA_043718855.1 Saprospiraceae bacterium
AGAACTACTTCACCTACACTCAGGGCTTTGGCAAAGTGAACTTCACGGGCCTGTTGGGTTACTCGTACCAGCAGTTTGACAACGCTGGCAAGCGCAACACCTACAGCAAGTTCAACACCTCAGACTTGGATCTGATGGTGAACAACTCTTCTACGGCTGGTTCTTCTGCCATTGTCAATTCGTATCGTAACATTGATGAACTCCAGTCCTACTTTGGTCGCTTGAACTTCAGCATTGCAGATAAGTACCTGTTGACGGCTACTCTGCGTGCCGACGGTTCCACCAAATTTGGCGGCAACAACCAGTACGGCTACTTCCCCTCTGCTGCTTTCAAATGGCGCTTGATTGATGAAGCATTCTGCCCCGATGTATTCTCCGACTTAGGTCTGCGCTTGGGCTACGGTGCTACGGGCAACCAGTCCATCCCGCACAACGTTTACACGACTCGTACGAGCTTTGGTGATGGAGGCCTGAACAATGACGGCAATCTCGAAACTGGTGGTGCCAGAAGCGTAGCATTGGCAAATCCAGACATTAAGTGGGAAACCACTACACAAATCAACGTCGGCTTGGATTGGGCATTCTGGGGATCACGCGTTTCTGGCTCTATTGAGTATTACAAGAAGAACACCAAGGATATGTTGGTGAAGGTATTTGCGGCGCAGCCATCTCCTGCTGACTTCGTTTGGAAAAACTTGGATGCAGACATCGAGAACAGTGGCGTGGAGCTCAGCGTCAATTTGGTGGCTGTGGACAAGGCCAAGTTCGACTGGCGCGTGATGGGCAACATTGCCTTCAACAAAAACGAGGTCAAGAGTTTCAACAGTATCCTCAATACGGGTCGCATCAGCGGCCAAGGACTTTCTGAAGCTTATGCTGAGCGCATCGCAGAAGGCCAGTCCTTATTTGCATACTATGTACGTGAATTTGATGGCTATGATTCAGAAGGCATTGCGAAATACAAAAACAACTTAGACAAACAGGTGTTTGTTGGCAAAAGCCCGATTCCGAAGATCACAGCGGGAATCACCAACCAATTCCAGTTTGGCAGCCTTGATGTGAGCATCTTCTTCACGGGCCAGTTTGGTCACTACATCTACAACAATACCTCTAATGCCCTCTTTACCGCTGGCGCATTGGGTGGTGGCCGCAACGTGACCAAGGACGTGATAGGCAGTGGCGAAAGCCGCAACAACGCACCAGACGTTTCTGACCGCTTCTTGGAAAAAGGCGACTTCTTGCGTTTTCAAGACATGACGATAGGTTACAACCTTCCGTTGAAGTCTAAAACAATCTCTTCGCTTCGCCTTTTTGTGAACGGCCAAAACCTGATGATCTTCACTGGTTATTCTGGTCTTGACCCTGAGGTGAACGTCAACAAACAGATTGACGACATCCCATCGCTGGGTATTGACTACAATGCTTACCCGCGCTCACGCACCATCTCAATTGGTGCCAATGTTTCTTTCTAAACTAACAAGTAAAGCATTTTTTCAATGAAAAATTTAAAATCTTTCTATTTCATTTCGTTGGTTGTGCTGAGCATCTGGGGCTTCCAAGCCTGCACTAACCTGGAAGTAGAGGCTACCGATTCGGTATTCACACCGGCTACAGGGACTACTTTCGCTGGCAATGCCACCAACCTGCTCGCCTCTGCTTACAATGACTTGAATTCTGTCGCGGATCAGGCCAACATCTACTCCCTTTACGAGCACACCTCCGATGAGATGATCCCGCCAACGCGCGGTACCGACTGGGGTGACAATGGCGTGTGGCGCACCCTCCACCAGCACACTTGGGATGCTACTCACGCTTTTGTGGGCAACTCTTGGAATCAGCTCAATGGCCGTGCCTTCAAATGCACCCAAGTGTTGGGCTCCACCGCTCCAGCGCCGACAGCAGTAGAGCAAGCTGAGGCAAAATTTCTCCGTGCATACTACCGCTTCCAAGTGATGGACTTGTTCGGTCAGTTGCCTGATCGTGGTGTGAATGAAGGGGTTGCCGTTAACCCGAAAGTGCTCACTCGCTCTGAGGCATTCGATTTGATCGAAAAAGACCTTAACGAGGCGCTTCCCGTACTCCCCGCTGGTGGTCCAGGGGGCGATGGTACCAAGGTATCCAAAGCAGCGGCCAATGCACTGCTGGCTCGTCTCTACCTGAACAAAGCCGTGTACAAAGCCGCTCGCCCAGAAGGCCCTTACACTTTTGACAATGGCGACATGGCGAAAGTAATTGCAGCCTGTGACGCAGTGATTGCGGATGGCTACACGCTTGAGCCCAGCTACTTCGACATCTTCAAAAAAGGATCGAAGAGCGAGATCATCTTGACCACCAACAATAATGGTGGCTCGCCGCAAAATCGCGTCCACATGACGCTGCACTACGACAACAACCCTTCTGGCTGGAATGGTTTTGCCACTTTGGCAGACTTCTACAACAAGTTTGAGAATGGCGACCAACGCAAGGGCAAACCAGCTGCGAAAGATGGCACTCCTTTCTCTGGCGTGGGTTATGGCTTCCTTGTTGGCCAGCAGTTCAAAGACGATGGCTCGCAAGTCATCAACTCGCGTACTGGCAAGCCTTTGGCCTTCACTCCCGACATTCCACTATCGGGTGCAAATTCGGCACAAGGTATTCGGGTGATGAAATATCACGCTTCTGCTGATGGATATGGTAATTACATCCTGCTCCGCTTGGGGGATGTTGTTACCATGAAAGCAGAAGCCCAACTTCGCTCCGGCAAAGCACCAGAAGCTTTGGCTACTGTCAATGCACTCCGTGCTGTGCGCAGTGCTACACCGCTCGCTTCGATTGATGTGGCTGGTATGCTTGACGAGCGCGGACGCGAACTCTACTGGGAAGGCATCCGCCGTATGGACCAAGTTCGTTTTGGTACATTCGACGACACATGGTCGTTCAAAACCATTACTGATGGCAGTCGCGTCCTCTTCCCCATTCCGCAACAGGCGCTGGATTCCAACCCGAACCTGAAGCAGAACGCTGGCTATTAATGTTAAAATGCTTTTGACTGTTTAGTAGCATAAATTGCTTGCCAACAGGCAGTTGAAAATTTGACAGGCTGCTTCCGTTTCGGGGGCAGCCTGTTGTTTTGGTGCGCCTGGCATAGTCGACAACCCTACGATTGAAGTCTGCTACACACTTGGCAGCGAGGAGTGTGAGCCCAAGTACTCAATTCCCCTGTTTCCCCTCCACATTCCCTGTGCCAGATGGCTTCTGAGCCGGAGCGGTTGGCACAGATTTCAGCGGCTTAGCGGGTTTCAGTGGTTTTTTGCTTTGTGCCGGTGGCTTGACATCGCGGGTCTTCACGGTATCGGTTTTGGTGGAGTCAGGTGTCCAGTTTTCATACTGAAAATCAGTGCCTTGCGCTGAGGAGTTCTCCGTAGGCACCTCAAATCCTGATCCTGAATCTTCCCCCTTCAGGGCTTTGAAATCAATCGTGGTGGCTTTGTCGCTGATGCGCTGGATTTGTTTGTCCAGCAAGTCTTCACCTGGCGCGACGGTGTTCATTTCTGCGCTTTTTTCAAATTTTTCGTACTGTGAGGTGCCGCCCGACATCTCGTCCCAGTAGCGCCAGCGGTAGGGCTGCACCAAGTTTTCCTGTAAATGCGCCTCGGTGTACTGCCGCGCTTCGCGCTTGATGGCGGCAAAATAGTCGGTCAGGCCCTTGCTCAGGCTGATCAGTTCGACCACCAGCAGCAGTATCGCGCTGCCATCCACGTCCTTCACCTGCGCATCGGCCAGTACCTGCTGGAAGTTGGCGGTGTAGAAATCGGAGAGGTCTTGCAGTTTGTAGCGCAGCCCATCGGAGTACATCTCTGGGAATTGGGCAATGGATTTCAGTTTTTTGGCATTCAGAAAGTCTTGTTTGATGTTTTCGATCAGGCTGTTGGCTCGGCTGGCCGTCTGGTCGTAGGCACTTCGGAGGCGCATGAAGTCGGCAGGTTTCAGTTCGTCTTTCCTCGATTGTGCGCTGATGGCTTGGCTCTCGGCCTGTATGCGCAGGTCGCGGAATTTGGTCATAAACTCTGTGTTGAGGAACTTGGACAGTGCTGGGCCTACTTTTTTGTTGGGCTGGGCGATGAGGGAGGTAGCGGTGAGCAGCAGGGCTGCTGCGACTTGGATGATGGCAAATTTCATGGTCAGCGAATGTTTTGGAAACGTGGACGTGAGGAGGGTAGGGGAGATGTGGAGTGTTTGCCGAACTGTGTGCCAAGCAGTTTTTTTGTACCCAGTTTTTCTCAAAAAAAACATCAATCCCTGAAACAGCAAAGCCCCTCCTCATCAATTGACGAGGAGGGGCTTTGCTGTTTCAGGGATTGATGCTGGAGGCGTTTCTGTCTTGTAATCAGGGAATTGTGAGAGTGGAAAAATCAGGCGAGGGTCAGCCGTCAAGGCTTTGGTTTTCCTCCCGGTACGAGATCACCCACAGCCCGAAGAACGTAAGCAAGCCGTTGATGAGGATGGTCAGAAAGCCGACATCAAACCATTGCTTGCAGCCCATTTCTATCGCCCAAGTCAGGAGCGGAGCGGCGAGGCAGATGTAAAGTACCAGTCGGTCGCGCACTTTCAAGTCAGTAAAAAGACCGAATGAAAACAAGCCCAGCAGTGGCCCGTAAGTGTATCCCGCTATTTTAAAAATTAGCGAGATGACCGCAGTGCCGCTTATCGCATTGAGGATCAGGATGATGATGACGAAAGCAAGTGAAAAGCCCAAATGGACGAGGGTGCGCTGGCGACGTTGTTGTTTCTCGACGGCCTGCTCGTGAGCGCGGTATTCTTCAGAGTAGGCGAATTGGTCGGGGCTGGTTATGCCTTTTTCAAAATTTAAAAAATCAATGCAAAAACTCGTCGTGAGCGCCGTGAGGGCGGAGTCGGAACTGGCGTAGGTGCTGCCGATCAGGCCGAGAATAAAGAAAACACCTGCTGCCGCATTGAGATGATTGAAGGCAATCTGTGGGTACAAGTGGTCGGTGCGGGCGGGTATTTCTAGCCCCAAAGAACCCGCATACAGGTAAAGCAACGCTCCCAACGTGAGGAACAAGAAGTTGATAACCACTAAGTTGACGCAGAAAAAAAGCATGTTTTTCTGCGCTTCGCGGATATTTTTGCAGGCCAAGTTTTTCTGCATCAGGTCTTGATCGAGGCCCGTCATGGCGATGGCTACCAGTGCGCCACTTACAAATTGCTTGACGAAGTGGTTGGGATCGCTCAGGAAATTATCGAAGAAAAACACCTTGCCGTAGCGGCTGTCCATCACGGCCGAGAACAAAGCACCACCGCTCAGATTGAGTGCCTTACCCACATTGAACACCGTGAACACTAGCGCGACCAGAAAAAAAGTGGTCATGATCGTGTCTGTCCAAATGATGGTTTTCAGACCGCCCTTGTAGGTGTAAGCGTAGATCAAGGCCAGCATCAGTACCACCGTCAGCACGAAGGGTACACCCAGCGGACCGAACACAAATAGTTGCAACACGCTGGCAGCCAGAAACATACGCGCCGCAGACCCTAAGGTGCGAGACAGCAAGAAGTAACCCGCTCCAGTTTTATATGACCAGTAGCCAAATCGCTGCTCCAAGTAGCCGTAGATGCTCGTGAGTTGCAAGCGGTAGTACATCGGCATCAGCACTGTAGCGATGAACAGGTAACCGGCCAAATAGCCCATTACCACCTGCATGTACGAGAATGCTTGATTGATACCTGTGCCGCCAACTGCGCCAGGTATGCTGATAAACGTGACCCCGCTGATGCTGGTGCCGATCATGGCATACGCCACCACATACCAAGGTACACTCCGGTTGGCTAGGAAAAAACTCTCGTTGCTGGTGTTGCGCCCGGTGTACCAAGCCACACCGATCAGCATGGCAAAGTATAGGGCCAGTATTCCGAGTACAAGGGTGGGTGTAAGCAGCATAGCAGTTACTGATGGTTGGTGATTCGGGGATGTTGGTGGTTATTTGGGGATGGCTTCGCGCTGGACATTCTCGGTTGAGTTGGGTAAAATGCCCAGCGCGAAGCCATCCCCAAATTCCCAAATCCTCAAAATTTTCACATCGTCGAGGCCGACTTGAAAATCCGGTCCCAGTTGATCCCGTTGCGGATACTGGCATTTTTGGTAGAGAACCAGATGAACAGCGGTTTTCCCACCACATGGTCGGCAGGCACATAACCCCAAAAACGCGAGTCTTCGGAGTTGTGGCGGTTGTCACCCATCATCCAGTAGTAGTCTTGCTGGAAGGTGTAAGTGCTGGTTTCCTGATCGTTGATGAAAATCTTGCCATTGCGCACCGCCAGCGTATTCTTTTCATAGGCCGTGATGATGCGCGAGTAAAACGGCAAGTTGTCAAGATTGAGCGGTGTCGTCACCCCTTTTTTGGGGATGTAGATCGGGCCGTAGTCGTCTACGCTCCAGTTTGCCGAGGCGTGTTTGGGGGCGTTCGGAAACATTTGCCCCGGAAAGATGCCGAACGACTTGCGCTCAGTACGCAAGCCCATGCCTTTGACTTTTTCCAATTGCGTAGCATCCAATTGGTAGTGAGTACGCCCATCGCGGTCACGGGTGCGGTCGGGAAGGCTTACGCCAAAATCCTCCAGTTTTTTGTCGTTGAAAGGCCCCGTCGTGCTTTCCAGAAAGTAGGAAAACTGCATGTGCGTCGGGTTTTGGCCCACTTGGTCGTTGATGTACAACTGGCCGCCTCTGATCTTCAGGCTGTCGCCCGGCACCCCGACACAACGCTTGATGTAGTGGTCTTTTTTGTCCACAGGGCGTACGATAACCTCCGGGTTGGGACTCAGGCGGATACCGTAGTTTTCCCGATAACTCTCTGCTAACGAAGGGTAGTAGCGTTTGTACTGAGCAATGTCGTAGTTGCGATCGGGCAGAATCACGATGCTGTCGCCCACCGGCCAGTTGAATACCACCGGCGAATTGCGCTGCACCTCTTCCATCGCAGGAAGGCGGTAGTAGGGCAGGGTAGGGGATTGGGTGTATGACTCGCCTGCATTGAAAGGTAACCTATTGTGTACCAGGGGCACTTGCACTACCGTCATCGGAGTGCGTATGCCGTAGTGGGCTTTGCTGACAAACAAAAAGTCGCCCACTTTCAACGTACCCTCCATCGAAGAGGTGGGGATCACATAGGCTTCAATAAGAAACATCCTGATAAACGCCGCAGCAAATACGGCAAAAACAATGGCCTCAGTCCACTCCCGCGCTTGCGATTTATGCAGAAAACCGTACTCCTTTTCCAGTTTTTGCATCGCCAGTTTGTCCTTCTTTTCCGTCGCCTCGTGGTATTGCTGGTGAAATCTGCGCTCGCGGTCGAGAATCGGGCCTTCGTAGGTGGCTTTTTCGTCGCGCCCGATCAGGAAAAACGGGATTGGAGCAAAGATGACCGCCAGCGTCGCCTGCCAGAACGAATGCCGCCCGAAGGAGCGCACCATATCGATCACCATGCCGGCGTAGATGAAAATATTGACCACCGGGAACAGCAGCCACAGCGCATACCAAGGTTTGCGGCCAATCATTTTGCACCATTCCACTGCCGCCAAGCCTGGCACCAATGCCTTCCAGCCGGGTATGCCGGCTTTTTGAAACAATGCCATCATCGTAAGTCTCAGCAGGACGTACAGAACAATCAGGAAAATCAAGACAGACATAGGATTTTGAAAGATAAAGGTGAAGGCGCGAAAGTAGATGGAGTGAAATGCCTCTACCGTGCGCTTCGACTTTTGACAGGAAAACTTCGATGAGTGAACCTAGGCTGCCTCATCGTTTATCGTTCATAGATCATCGTTTCTTCCTTACACCTCTCCCTCTTTACGTCGCTTCCGCCGGGTCTTGAACATCTCTACGACTTCTTTTTCGTGCAAAAAGCGGAAGTCCACAAACTGCGTCGAGACAAAACGTTTGATGTCCTGGTAGTCCTTGCCGCGCTTGTCTGTGAAGTGTTTAAGCAATTTGCCCACATACACCATGGACACTTTTTCTACCTCTTGATTGAACTGCTCGTTGCCAAAAGTCTTCATGTACATTGCAAAAATCTTGGTCAGTTCGAAGTAATCGACGTACTCCCGCTCGCCGAGGCCATTGATGAGGCGGCGGAAATAGTTGAGCACCAAGTAGCGCAGACATTCACTCTCCACCGAAAGACCGGCATGCGTGTTGTAAAATTCCTGCACCGCATCAATAGCGTCAGGGTGTACATAGCCGAGGCTGTGCACCTTGTCAGCAATGCGGTAGTAGTCGCTGATGCGGTCTTTCCACGTCTTATCCACCGCAGCCCCCATGCGCTCGTCGTTGATCATTTCGATGCCCGGAGTCGAGTATATGAGGGCAAGAAAACGCATAAAACGCAGATCAAACTCTGGGAACGAACGGCGTTCGCGCTCGAAGTGTGTCGCAAAGGCCAACCGTTCTGCTGGGTCAAGTTCGATAAAATTGCCGTACATCGCCAGCATTTCGAGGTATTCTTCTGTACCCCAAAAATCCTTGTTGTCCAGAAAACTGGCCACTTGACCCTTCAGGCTGGTATTGTCGCCACCTGCCTCAAAACGCTTGAGCAAAAACTGGCGCAAAGCCGAAAAATTGGCCTTCATCTCGCCCAATGTGGTAGGAAAGTCTGCCGAGAAGTACAGCTCGTGGCGAAACTGGTTCGAGTAACGGGCGTATAGTTCTGCGCGATCTTTAGGGTCGCGATAGCGGTCATTTTTCTGCTGCTGCAAAAAGTAGCGGATGCGCTTGTTTTCCACCAGCCCCATCAGGTTAGTGATCCAAATGTCGCTGCTCAGCGCGAAGCCCACCGAGATGCTTTGCCCGATGCGTTTTTTGAGTTGATCGAAATGCGGGCTTTGGCAAATAGCGATTAGGATGTCTTTAAAGTGGTCGTTCGGCCGGATATACTTGTACTGATCGTTGATTTCGCCACGCAGCACGGAATAGCCCAGCACCCGAGGCAGGTATAGCCCCTCAAACAACGGCTCAAGCAGGTATTTTTCGAAAGTGACCAGTTGCAAGGGCGATTCGGCGGCCACTGTGTGGAGCAGTTCCGAAAGCATAGGCTCGAACTCTTGCCGGAGCGCGTTGTAAAAATCGTCCTCCTCTTCTTCGAGGTACTGGGCGAGGTTTTCGGAATCTTGGATGGCTGCCGCGATCTCGTTCAGGCGGTCGTAATATTTATCCTCTAATGCTTGCACAGTGTATGGTGGTGAAAGTGGTGAGAGAGTAAGATGGGTTAAAGTTTTGCCCGTCTCGAATGCTGAAAAAAGGGAGAGACAGGGCGATTTTTCAAAA
>JAYSUY010000874.1:0-1193 GCA_043718855.1 Saprospiraceae bacterium
CGGTGTATGTCGTGTCTCCCCTTCCGCCTCGGCGGAGAAGGGGTCGGGGGTGGGGTTGGGCGGCTCAGCGTTTACGTTTTTTGTGCCGCTCGTTTCACCCGCCTTTTCAACCAGCATCTCGCCGGAGGAAAATACATTTGCACTGGCATCCTCCCCCGCCACCTCCCTGCGCCATGTCCATACAAACGGAAAAACCCAACTGGTCGGCCATCGCCGACGACATCGAAGACGGCGTGGCCGTGCTGCTGCTCGGCCCCGACATGCTCAGCCTCCGCAACGTGGCCCCCAGCCCCGCTGCCGACGAACCCACCGAAATGCTCTACCGCGACCTCTACTTGCGGCGCATCCGCGAGCACGCCGAGGTGGGGCACAACTTCTACGACCGCGAGCAATTCTTCCTGTTCAAAGACAACAACTCGAAGAAAAAAGCCAAAAAAGCCGTCTGTGCCCTCGCCCGCGACCCGCAGTGGCGGCCCGACGAGGCATTGCTGGAGCGCATTGCCGCCATGCCCTTCCCCATCGTCATTTCGGTTAATTCCGACCCCTACCTGCGCGAAGCCTACGAGCGCTACGGCATCCGGCACCAGTACGATTACTACATGGTGCAGGAGAACAAGTCGGAACGCGCCTTCGACAAGCCCACCGCCGCCAACCCCATCCTGTACCAACTCTGCGGCAGCACCGAAGACCCCAACTCTTTGATCCTGAACTACCACGACCTGTTTAAATTCATCAAAAACCTGCTGAGCGAGACCCAATTTCCCCAAAAACTGAAGTACGCGCTGAAAGACGCGACCACCTACGTCTTCCTCGGTTTCCAGTTCGACCGGTGGTACGCCCAGATGATGCTGTACTTCCTGAACATGCTCGACAACGACTTCGACAACAGCAGCAGCAACTACGCCATGCTCGCCCAGATGTCGCAGCAGGAGACCAAGGATTTTGTGGCGCAGCAGTTCAACGTCAAGTACATCAGCGCCGACCGCGCCGATTTCGAAACGCTCTACGAAACCTGCCGCCAGCGCAAGCAACTGCGCCACCTCCCCGACCTCTACTCCGAGCGCGCCACCGCCGTGCGCCTCAAAGCCGCTGCCGACGACCTCGCTGGCGCGCTGGCTTTGCTGGAAAAATACATGGGCATTTCAGGCCGTGTCATTCAGAGGCCACAGGCCGAAGAATCTGAGGGCGTAGCC
>JAYSUY010000875.1:0-3294 GCA_043718855.1 Saprospiraceae bacterium
CTGGCTTCCATAAAATACAGACCAGCAGAGAGGTTGGTTGGTAGTTCGACAGCCATCTGTGAATCGCCACCAGTTGCGGACATCTCGACCACCTGCTGACCCTGTGCATTGAACACGCGGAGTTGCACCTGCTGGCCAGTCCAAGCCGACAAATCAGCGAACAGTACGCCATCCGTTGGGTTGGGAAACAGGCGAAGTTCAGCGGTTGTCGTCAGTGTGTTGCCATCACGGTCGCTTGCACCTTCGGGCCTGCTGCTGGGGCCTGACGAAGGCGTGTTGACCACCGTGCAACTGAACACGTTGAGGAAAGCCTCGTGCGTAGAGGAGCCGGTGCGGGCCGTCACCCGGATGAAGTTAGGGTTTGCTGTAGAGGGCAGCGTGTACTCGAAAGCGTCCATTTGGCCGTTGATGATGCCCGTGCCCATTGCGCGGAAGCGCACGGAGTAGAACGGCGAGAAATTGGGATTGCGCACCTCGTAATTGAAACCACCGAGCGAAGTGTAGGTGCTGCCGTTGGCAGGGCCGACTGCCGTCACGCCACTGGGCACTTGGAACGCCACATAGTTGAGCGGGTCAATGCAGTTGTTGACAAAGCGGATGCGGTAGGTCTTGTCGCCAGCGGGATTTTTCGTGATGCTCAGCAGTTCATAGCGCACACAGTTCACCGTTTTTGCGTCGCAGACCGACAGCGGCGCCGAGTCGAGACTGAGGGCGATGTCAGTGACGGCAATGCCGTTGCCGATGCGGCCCACCAGCGTAGCTGCGCCAGTGGTGAGGTTGATGGTGTAGAGGTTGTCGGAGGCCGATGTCCCGACATTCGCAGAAAGATAAGCCACGTTTGTACCGCTGAACGGGTTGTAGGCGATGTCCAAGTCAGCCGAAGGGTCGCCCAAGTTGACGGCGATGCCCGATGCACCGATGGTGTTCAGTGTGCCGTTGTTGGGCGGTATCTGGGTGGTCAGCACGTTCAGCGAGTCGTCGTAGTTGAAGAGCGTGGTGGCCGTCGCGCCGTTGAAACTATTGGTGTAAGCCGATGCGCCGATAGAGGGGTTGGCGCCCGCGTTTTTGTCGCCAGCGGCGAAAGCCAAGTTCATGTCGGTAAACGCCAGCGCGCCCGTCACCGGGTGGAGGCGGTAGTTGGAGTTGTCGCTGCCCGTCACCCGCACACGGTCTACCGTCGGGTTGAAATCCACGCTCACCTTGCCCAAGCCCGCTTTCAGCGTGACAGGGGCCGCGCCGACGGCCGTGGCTGCGCCAGTGTTCACGTCAATGGTGTAGAGCCGGGCTTCGCCGGTGGTGGCGTTATAGCCGAGGCCAAAAAGTTCGCCCGTAGCAGGGCGAAAGTCAATGCCGACAAGGATTTGCCCCGTAGCGATGCCGCTGGTAGCGACCGTGCGGCGGATTGTGCCGGGCAGGTCGGTGTCGAAAGCAATCAGGTTGTTGTTGCTCGTGAGGCCGTAAGCCAAGCGGCCTGTCACTCTGGCGGACACCGTGCGGTCAATCAGCACAGCGATGTCGCTGACGGCTGTGCCAGCGCCGATTTTGCCGACCAAAGTGGCTGCGCCCGTCATCAGGTTGACGGTGTAGAGGTTGTCGGAAGTTTCAGCGCCGGTGTTGGCGGCGAGGTAGGCCCGGTTGGTGCCGCTGACCGCATCAAACCAGATGTCCAAGTCGGCAGTCGGCTCGTTGAGGTTGACGACGATGCCCGATGCGCCGATGGTGTTCAAGGTGCCGTTGTTGGGCGGTATTTGGGTGGTCAGCACGTTGAGCGAGTCGTCGTAGTTGTAGAGTGTGGTAGAGGTGGCACCGATGAAACTGTTGGTGTACGCCACCGAGCCGATCGAGGGGTTGGCTGCCGCGTTCACGTCGGTGGCTGCGAAAGCGAGGTTCAGGTCGGTAGCAGTCAGCGCGCCTGTCACTGGGTGAAGGCGGTAATTGGTGTTGTTACTACCAGTCACCCGGATGCGATCTACCGTAGGGTTGAAATCCATGCTCACCTTGCCCAAATTGGTGCGGAGTGTGATGGCTGCGCCGATGCCAGTGGCTGCGCCGGTGCCAAGGTTGAGGGTGTACAACTGGGTTTCGCCGGTGGTTTGGTTGTAGCCCAGGGCGTAGAGTTCGCCGGTGTTGGGGCGAAAATCCAGCCCGGCGATGTCTTGCCCAGCAGCAGTACCACTGATGCCGACACTGCTCAGTACCGTGCCGGGAGCTGTTGCGCTGAACGAGACGAGTTTACTGCCCGAAAGGGCGTAGATGGTCTGGCTGTTCAGGTTTTGGGAAAATCCCAGCAGTGCAGTGCAGAGGAAAAGGGCTTGGAATAAGCGGGTGCCGAACGCCGATAAGGCGGTGAGGTGAATTTGAGTCATTGTCGTAGTTGGATTTGATATGAAAAAGGAAGGTGTACGAGCTGGCACTTTGCGTGTGCCTGCATCCAACTACGAGCAAAAGGCGAGAGCAGATTTTTGAAAAGGAAATTTTGGCAAAAAGGGTGGGAGTTTGTCGGGTGGGCGGCAAAACCCGGGCGAGTTGTTACACTGTTACCACCTCCGGTTTCTCCCAGCGCTTCGTCTCAAAATTGTACTGCTTCAGTAATTTGGCCGGGTTTCCGCCCACTACTGAGAACGGTGGCACGTCGCGGGTGACGACGCTGCTGCCCGCCACCACAGCGTTGCGCCCGATGCGCACGCCGGCAGTGACCGTTGTATTGGCCCCGATCCAAGCCCCGTCTTCCACCACGATGGGGCGCGTGGTCGTCGGCTGCTGCGAAATGGGCCGGGTCACATCCTCAAAACTGTGGTTCAGTCCCGAAAGCACTACGTGTGGCGCAAGCATCACATAGTCGCCGATGCTGACCGGGCCGAGGATGGAGTTGTACACCCCGATGAGTGAGTGCTTGCCGATGGTAATGTCGCCGACAGCGTTGTTGATCGTTGCAAAGCTCTCGATAATCGAGCAGTCGCCCACATCGAAGCGGTTGTAGGGCAGCACATCCAAGCGGGTACTCCAACGGATGATGGAGCCGCGTCCTCGCTGGTGCCGAAACGGGTTGACCAAGGCTCGAATCCACCAGCGCGGGCGAAAATCGTGTGGCGGAAATAACATCCAATGCGCCAGTGCTTTCAGTCGAGGATTTGATTTGAGGTAGTTTTTCGTGCGCTCAATCATGGGTAGTGGGTAAGAAACAGCGGTCATAGCTGGGCGGTGCAGTTGGTGAACATTTGAGGAGAATGGCCTTGCTAAAACTATTCCACTCTGATCAGGGTAGGATTCGGATACAAGGTTTTCAAAAAATAA
>JAYSUY010000876.1:0-3293 GCA_043718855.1 Saprospiraceae bacterium
ATCAAAGGCCAATGTGACAATATTCCACTAGGCATTGGCAGCAAACTGATGGGAGCGGAGGGGAATTTTCATTTGCTGCAATATGGGTTAGACCCTGTGTATCCACGTCTTCCGAAAGATCGGTTTGAGAACTATGGCGGGTACTGCTTTGTGGTGCAGTAGGAGGGCCGTAAAAAACAAAAACTGACCCCATGCCGGATAATCTGGTATGGGGTTTCATTATGCAGATCGCGGAATTCACCCCCTCGCCACAACCCCCAACTCCTTCATCCGCCCAGCCAAGCCTTGAATTCGCCCGCTCGTTCGCGGCTCACAAACACGTCATCGGGGCAGGCCGGCAGCAGGTCGAGTTTCAGGCGCCCGTTGAGGTGAGGGTGTATTTTCTGGATGGCGTTGAGCCGCAGCGTGAGGCCCCGGCTGATGCGGAAAAAATCCTGTGGGTCAAGCAGCCGCTCCAACTCTTCGAGCGTGTTGTCCACGAAGTATTTTTTTCCCGAAAACGTGTGCGCCTGGGTGAGGCCGTCGGAGGAGCGGAAAAACGCGACATCAGCGGCGGCCACGAAGGCGAGTTGCTGGCCGGTTTTTACCAAAAAGCGGTCTTTGTAGGCAGGTTTCTGGAAGAATTGGGCGAGCGCGCTCAGGTCAATCGGCACAGCGGCCGGATGCTGATTTTCCAATTTTTGGAGGGCGTTTTCCAAGTCCTCCGGGTCGATGGGTTTGAGCAGGTAGTCCACCGCATTTACCCGGAAAGCCTGCACCGCATACTGGTCGAAAGCGGTGGTGAACACGACGGGCGACTTGACCTCCACCTGCCGAAAAATGTCGAAACTCAGCCCGTCGGCAATCTGGATGTCCATAAAAATCAGGTCGGGCACGGGGAAGGTGCGCAGCCAGCGCACCGCGCTCTCCACTGAGTCGAGTGTGTCGAGGATGTTGAACGCCGAGTTGTGCGCCAGCAGCAACTTGGTCAGTTGGCGGGCGGCGGGTATTTCGTCTTCGATGAGCAGAATCTTCATGGGAAGTATGAACGCTTGTGCGTCTTGATGGGCAAAGTTTGTTACTTTTGTTCAAAATTTGAACCGCTGAGCATGAACCCATTTCCCAACATCGTCGCCGACCCTGGCATTCTCAATGGAAAACCCTGCATAGCCGGAACGCGCATCAGCGTAGAACTCATCCTCGACTGGCTGGGAACAGGCGGTACACCGGAAAGCATCACTCGAAAACATCCCCTCCTGACCCCCGCACTGGTACTCGAGGCCATTCGCTACGCCGCTCGTTTTGCCAAAAATGAGGTCGTCATTGAAGTGCAAATCGCTGCCGCCGCATGAATTTCCGTGCCTTCCGATTCTTGACCGACGAAAACGTAGACGAGGAGGTTTTGCTCTTCCTTCGTTCGATGGATTTTGATGTTTTCGACATCAAAGAGTCGGGGCTTTTCAGGATGAAAGACTATGATATTCTGGCAAAGGCGTTCACTGAGAACCGCGTAGTCGTCACGCAGGACAGCGATTTTGGCACTTTAGTTTTCCGTGACCAATTAGATTTCTTCGGCATTATTTACCTGCGCCCTAGTCACGAAAGTCCTGACACGCACATCCAATCTTTTAAGGTGATGCTGAATGTCGAGGCCGAACTTAGGCCACCTTTCATCATCGTTGCTGAAAATTTGGGCAATAGTGTGAAGGTACGGGTGCGACTGCTTTGAGTCCCGATCGCCGCCTCTCCCCTTTACCCGCCGTAGCCTAAGCGGAGGCGGGTCTCACTTCTATACTCGGTAGCGCTACCGTAAAATACTGCTGCGAAGCGATGACCTCTACCGCCTGATTGGTCAGCATCCGGTAGCGGTCTTTGATGTTTTGCAGGCCCACGCCGGTGGAGTCCATCACCTGATTTTTGCGCTGCAAATTATTGCGCACCACGAGGTGGCCGTTTTCAGAAAACACCTCGATGGTGAGGGGGCGCTCGGTGCTGATCACGTTGTGCTTGATGGCGTTCTCGAACAGCATTTGCAGCGAGAGCGGCACGATGGCAGCATCCGTTTTTTTGTCTAAATCCTTGATATTCACCCACAAATTTTCCCCGAAGCGTTCTTTGAGGAGAAAAACGTAGGCTTTCAGAAACTCCAACTCCTCGGCCAGCGGGATGATTTTCGCGTCGCGGCTTTCCAGTACGTAGCGGTACACCTTGCTCAGTTTTTGCACAAAGTTGACCGCCTTCTGTGGCTCTTCCGGGATGAGGTAAATCAGTGTGTTGAGGCTGTTGAACAGGAAGTGGGGGTTCACTTGGTTGCGCAGCCCTTCGAGTTGCGACTCGATGTTCTGGCGTTCCAGTTGGGCCTTTTCCGCCACCGTGCGCTGCAACTGGACGTAAAAAGAAATGGCCTCGTAGAGCGTGATGACCAATGCGCTTAAGATGAGCGAGGCGATGTAAGTGACTACCGGGTTGGGGTCCTCTTTATGCCCCATGCCCAACCAATGAAAAAAACCGTTTACCCCGGTGTCAATGACAAAAAAAAGCACATTAAACCCCAAAAACACCCACAATACTCGGTGGCCGATGGCATCATTGCTCGGATACCGCCACTTCAACTCCCCGTAAATAGAGCGCATCCCGAACCAAAACAAACTGCTGTGTACAAACGATATCGGGATGCACACAGCGATGAAGCCCCAGTCGAGCCGCTGATAGGCATCGCCAAACAACAGCAGCGACACCAGCAAACTGGCTATCGGTAGCCCGGCGGCGATGAGCCAACGATCGTTGAACCCACATATCTCTTCAAAGCAAGGCCTCTTTTTCATGTTGTCGGGTTAAAGTGGATGCTTTTTAGATTGACTTAGCGCAGCCTGAACCGCACCTGAATGTATACTTTTTGCCCCATCGCCTCGCCGTTCTCGGTGGCGGGCTGCCACTTGGGCATCTGGGCCAGCAGGGCCAGCACCGCTTCGTCGCAGCCAAAGCCGAGACGCTGTGCCAGTTCTGCCGATGCCACGCTGCCGTCGGCCCCGATGACTGCTTCGGCTACCACCACCCCTTCGATGCCGTTGTCGCGGGCCAGTTGGGGGTATTGCAGCGCATCGCTCAGGTACTGGCTCAGATTGGGGAAATGCGCGTCGTGGGTCAGTTTTGGAGCAGTTGTCGATTCAGTGCCGGCGGCTTGGGGCGAGTAAGTCGAAAGGCCGTTGGACTGTGCAAAACTCGCTTGGGCCAAGCAAAGGAAGGCAAAAGCGGAAAAGGGAAGGAGTGCCTTTTTCATAATCGTTGAGTAGAGATTGGTGAATCAAGTTGTG
>JAYSUY010000877.1:0-9274 GCA_043718855.1 Saprospiraceae bacterium
CTTGCTTGAAGCCTTCTTTGTAACGTTTAACTCTTTTTGTTTTAAATAACATCGCCTGAAACAGTTTTTTACTGTAAACCTATTTCAGGACAAGACAACTTTATCAACCCTCATCAACCTCCTCAACCCCACCATTCATCATTTATCATTCATCATTACCCAAGCATGCTATTTTCAATGACGGGATATGGCCGCTCGACGGGCCATTTTGGCGAAAAAACCATCACGGCAGAGGTCAGAGCGCTCAACTCTAAAATGACCGACCTGAAACTCCGCCTGCCAGGCGACTACAAGGACAGGGAGGTAGAGTTGCGCAAAATCGTGTCTGACCATGCCGAACGAGGCAAAATTGATGTGCTTGTAGAGGTGCAAAATGCCAGTGGTATAGCCAGCGTGAGCCTCAACGAAAGCCTGTTCCGAGGCTATCATCGCGAACTGAGCCGACTGACCGCCGAACTGGGCATGAATGCTTCAGATATGCTGACTGCCATCCTGCGCATCCCCAACGTAGTGTCCACTGCATCCAGCGAAATAGACGAGGAGGAGTGGGCCGAAGTGTGCCGCACCATGACCCGTGCGCTGGAGGGTTTCAAAGCCTTCCGCCGAGAAGAGGGCAAAGTGTTGGAGGCTGATCTTAGGCTGCGGGTGGCCAACATCATGATGCTGCTGGTAGAGATCGCACCCTTCGAGCAAGATCGGGTAGACCGCAACCGCGAACGGATGCGCGGTAATTTGGAAGAGAACTTTGGCAAGGAAAACTTGGATGCCAACCGTTTCGAGCAAGAAATCCTTTACTACCTCGAAAAAATGGACATCACCGAAGAGAAAGTCCGCTTGGAGCAGCACTGCAAATACTTCATCGAGCAGATCGACAACAAGGCCCAGTCCGCCGGGCGCACCCTCAATTTCATCTCGCAAGAAATGGGCCGCGAGATCAACACCCTGGGTGCCAAAGCCTACGACTCCGACATCCAGCGGCGGGTGGTGCAGATGAAGGACGAACTGGAAAAAATCAAGGAGCAGTTGGCCAACGTGCTTTGAGGTCGGCGATGAGAGATGGACGACTGACGACTTTGGCGGGACGCTTGACGATTGTTTTGCTCCTCGAAGAGACCAGTCCAGCACATTTGAAGAAATCAAACCCAAACCTCAGCCCAACATCCTCCGACCATGACACCGTTCAAAAATTTCACCCACCACACCACGCCCCCTGTTTCTTGGAAAAACCGCGCTCGGCGCGGCAGCCTCTTCATCGCCGTAGCCGCCCTACTCAGCGTACACACCACCAGCTGCGGTAGCAGCGATAGCGGCCAAGAATGGGAGGAGGTGACCGTGCAGGAGCCGACCAAAGGTGTAGTGACCACCATCGAAGAAACCGAAGTCGGCAAATTTGCCATCACCGACGAGCAAGTCGTGGCATCCAAAGATGACTCCCGCGTCATCGTCAAGCGGCTTGATGGCAGCTCCGAAACCCTCACTCTCGACCAAGCCCGCAGCCTCGTGCAGCCGCAAGACACGGCGGGTACGCACAACAGCAGCCACAACACCGGCTATCGCCACCATTCCAGCGGCCTCGGCGGCGTACTCTGGTGGGGCGCGATGGGCTACATGATGGGCCGCAGTTTCAACTCGCCCATCAACCCAGGCATCTACCGCGACGACCGTCGAGGTGGTTCCTCCGGGGGCAGCGGCGGCAGTACTGCTGGCGGCTCAGCCTACCGCACTGGCAGCAGCGCAGCCAGCGAGTTGCAGCGTACCTCCGTCAGCCGCACCATGCGGCAGCCCGTAAGCGGCAAAAGTGGCTTCTTCGGCGGCTCGTCTAGGAGCAAAGCCAGCGGGGGGTAGCAGCGGCAAGTACCGGTAGCACGGCGTTTACGCCGTCGGGACAAGCGCCGTTTACGGCGCAGCACCCTACGCAGCATCTTACCCACGACATTCAGCCATAAATGGCTTCATCCCGACGGCGTAAACGCCGTGCTACCAGCAAGCCCCACAGCCACGCTCAAACACACCCACCATGCCTGTTTCCATCAAAAAACGCCCCATTGAACAACTGCCCAACGGCGTGTTCCAAGATTTGGGCTGGGATTATTTTGTCTCCCCCGAAGCCGAAGACTACCTCACCTCCGAACTCGTGGTCGTCAGCGAAGCCGAGCGAGAAGCCTACTACGAAGCAGGCAATCGCCTTTACGAGCGGTTCGCCGCAGCGGGCGAACACATCATCCGACGCAAACTGCTGGATGAACTCGGTATCCCGCGCAACCTGCACGAAATCATTCGGTTGACTTGGGAAGACGACCGTCACCTGCACCTGTTCGGTCGCTTCGACTTCGCGGGCGGCGTGGGCGGATTGCCCATCAAGTTGCTGGAATTCAACGCCGACACGCCCACATCGCTGCCCGAAACGGCCATCATCCAGTGGGCGCAACTCAAAGCCAACAACATCCCTGAGGAACGGCAATTCAACTTTGTGTACGATGCGCTGATCGCCAATTTCGAGCGGCTGAAAGAACTGAACCCTGACCGAGAAGCGGCCATACTGTTCAGCACCCTGCGCGGCGCAGCCGAAGACGACAACAATGTCAGCCTGCTCAGCGAGGCCGCCCGCGAAGCGGGCTTTGAGACGGCTTTCGCCTACATCGACGAGGTGGTTTTTTCGGAAACGACGGGCATTTTCGCCAACGGAGCCGATGGGCAGTTGGTGCAATGGCCGTTTTGGTTCAAACTCGTACCCTGGGAGTACATCGCTTGGGACGAGCCGAAACTCTGCGATCTGCTCACCGAGATCGTGCGCCGCGACCAAGCCATCATCCTCAACCCGGCCTACACCATGATGTTCCAGTCGAAGGCCATCCTGAAATACCTCTGGGATTTGTTCCCCGAAGACCCCGCGCTGCTGGAAAGCACGCTGAAAGAACCCATAGGTCGCTCCGATTTTGCTTACGTCCAGAAGGTGTTTTTTGGTCGGGAGGGCAGCAACGTAGCCGTATTTGATGAAATCGGGCTGCCCGTAGAAGTGCGCAACGGTGAGTACGAAAAACAACCAGTGGTGTATCAGGCGCTGGCCGATCTCGCCCGCGACGATTCGGGGTACTATTACCAGTCGGGGGTGTTTTTTGCCTACGAATCCTGCGGCATGGGCTTCCGCCGCAGCCGCAATCGGATCATTGACAACGGGGCTCAATTCGTGGGGCATGAGGTGGGGGAATGAAGTTGTTGAGCCAGTCTGCAAAGACAGACGAATCGCCTACCTTTCGCCCATCAGGTCTTGCGCCCGGTAGTATCCGTCAAAGGCAAGCCAGTTTCAGCATGAACATCAACATTCCTTTCGCCGATCCCTACGATGCCATCGTGGTTGGCTCCGGCATCAGTGGCGGCTGGGCAGCCAAAGAACTCACCGAAAAAGGCCTCAAAACCCTCGTGCTGGAGCGCGGGCGCATGGTGGAGCACGTCACGGATTACCCCACCGCTATGACCCCCGGCTGGGAAATGCCACACCGGGGCGCAACCACCACAGCCGACCGTCAGGCCGCGCCCATCCAGAGCAAGGTGTACAACTACCACGAGGGCAGCAAGCACTTTTTTGTGCGCGATGAAGACCACCCCTACCAGCAGACCAAGCCCTTCGACTGGATTCGGGGCTACCACGTCGGGGGCCGTTCCATCCTTTGGGGCAAGCAGACCTACCGCTGGAGCGACCTCGATTTTGAGGCCAATGCCAAAGACGGCTACGGCACGGACTGGCCCATCCGCTACGCCGACCTCGCGCCCTGGTACAGTTATGTGGAGCGGTTTGCGGGCATCAGCGGCTCTGTGGAGAACATCCCGGTACTGCCGGATAGCGAGTTTCTGCCGCCGATGGAGATGAACATTCTGGAAAAACAGATCGCCCAGCGCATCGAGGCCCACTACAAAAAAGAGCGGCGCATGATCATTGGTCGGGTGGCCCACCTGACGGTGCCGCACAACGGGCGCGGCTCCTGCCAATACCGGAACCGCTGCGAGCGCGGCTGCCCGTTCGGGGCGTATTTCAGCAGCAACTCGTCCACGTTGCCCGCTGCCAAAGCCACCGGGAACCTCACGATCCGCCCGTTTTCCATCGTTCACTCCATCATTTACGACGAAAAACTGGGCCGCGCCACCGGAGTCCGGGTCATCGACAGCGAGACGATGGAGACCCACGAGTACTTCGCCAAAGTCATTTTCGTGTGCGCTTCCACCCTGGGCACGGCTTCCATCCTGCTCAATTCCAAGTCCAGCCGATTCCCCAACGGCTTCGGCAACGACAGCGAGCAACTTGGCCACAACCTCATGGACCACCACTACGGGGTGGGGGCGAGCGGCGACTCCGACGATTTTCAGGATTCCTACACCTACGGCAACCGGCCCAACGGTATCTATATCCCGCGCTTCCGCAACACCGGCACAGGCGAAAAGCGCGACTACCTGCGCGGCTTCGGGTATCAGGGCGGCGGCGGGCGGGGCCGCGTGTCCAATGGCGCGGGCATCGGGGCTGATCTGAAAGCCCAACTCACCGAGCCGGGCAAGTGGGGCTTCGGCATCGGCTCATGGGGCGAGCACCTGCCGTACTACGAAAACAAGGTGACGCTCAGCCCCGATAAAAAGGACAAATGGGGCCTGCCGACGCTGGTCATCGACTGCGAGTTCAAGGAAAACGAGATGAAAATGCGCAAGGACATGCGCAACGACGCTGCCGAGATGCTCGAGGCCGCCGGCCTGAAAAACATCAGCACCTACGACGACAGCCCCGCGCCCGGCTTCTGCATCCACGAGATGGGCACCGCCCGCATGGGCCGCGACCCGAAAACTTCCATCCTCAACGGCTACAACCAAGTGCACGCCTGCAAAAATGTGTTCGTGACTGACGGTGCCTGCATGGCCTCCAACGGCGTGGTGAACCCATCGCTGACTTACATGGCGCTCACGGCGCGGGCGGCGGATTGGGCGGTGAGCGAGTTGAAAAAGGGGAATTTGTGAGGTAGGTGCGATGTACACTATCGACATCGCTCGCCCCAAGTGCTTCACCTTTCGAGAGGGAGTAAACAACAGATTCCGCATACCTTTGTAAAAACATATCCGCCATGTCAGCACTACAAATCAGGCAGGAATTGCACGAAATCATCGAAGTCGCCGATGAAAAATGGGTAGTGGCGATATACGCCATGCTGCGCTCGCTCATGGAAAACGACCAGACCATCGTGGCCTTCACCGCTGCTGGGCAGCCGCTCACGCGACAAGATTTCATCGCGCAGATACGCGCCGCCTACACTGCGGGCAAGCAGGGCCAGACGATGACTGCACAAGAAGTTTTGGCAGAAATCGAAACTTGGTGACCCATGAAAACCTACTCGGTCATCTGGACTTTGCCAGCTCTGGCTTCTTTGCGCGACATCCACGAGTTTATCAAAAAGGACTCACCCACAGGAGCAAAAAAGGTCATCACGGAACTTGTGGCAGTCGGGAATGCGCTGTCTACCTTGCCTGCTCGCAACCCCATAGAACCACTTCTTGCCGAAGAGCCCATCATCTATCGCTCTGCGGTAAAATCGAACTACAAAGTCATTTACACCATTGAACAGGAGTCTGTTATGATTGTGGATGTGTTCGACACGCGGCGAGACCCAAGCAGGTTGAAGAGCCAATTTTAAATGGAACAGCCTCTCTTTACATTATGCACCAACTGTCCATAGAAATCAAGTATGAGCCATATCCAGGCAGCACTGGATCTCCAAGAGTACTCTCAATGGAATGCTCTATCGATGCAACCCTCCTTGTCGCTTGGAGCAGTTTCGCTATGGATATATTTGCACTTGTAGAGTCGGCCAAAAAGCCCGGCACCTACTTCATTTGGACGTGTGAGTGCGGCGTCCCCGAATGTGCAGGCATTTACCAAGGGGTGCAGGTGATTCATCGGCCTGATACTATTGTCTGGAAAGACAACAAGCATCCCCTAAAACACTTCCCATACGCCGAGTTTGACAAAGGCGAATACATCCAGACTATCCAAACCACATGGGATCAATATCTGGGGCTCGCCGAGGGCTACATGAGAGGCAAGGAGGACTTTTTTCTGCGCCTGTACGGCGAAGACATTGAAGGGTTTTTGGTCAAGGCAGGACGACTAAAACCGCGCCGTTGAAACTGGGTGGTCACTCGCCCCCACACTTTCCCCCAAATTGTTCTCCCCTGAAAATGAGCGGCTTGCTACATTTGCTGCGCCCTCAGCGGCAAAACTCGGATGACAAGCAGAGACTTCCTCACAGACCTTTTCACGAAAGGCGAAATCGGCGCGGCCATAGCTGCCCTGCTCGAAAACGCGCGGCACTCCGAGTACGCCGCGGTGCAGCAGGAAATTTGCACCCAAGCCAGCCGCTTCAACACGGTGGAGCGGGAATTCAGGCTCGGAAAACTCGACACTGACGAGTACAACAAAGAAAAAGCCCGCATCAACGCCGCCGTCTGGGACATCATCCAACAATCGCCCACCGCTGTCTCCCAGCGAAAAAACCTCTCCGACTACCACCGCCACACCTGCGACCGCGCGGAGCAAAACGAGGCCTTCGGCCTCCACTACGACGGCAGCCGCGCGGCGAAAAAACACTTCTTCGCCCTCGTCGGCGGCGAGTACCAAGCCCACGACGGGCTGTTCCGCCGCATCGGCTACGACCTCGAAGGCCGTCTCCACGATTACCTCAACCCCGACCTGCCTACTGCCTGCACGGTGCTGAAACTCGACCTCACCTTCGACACATCCTCCAACCCCGATGTGTACAAGCAGAACGTCATCAAAAGCCTTTGTGCAGCAGCGCACATTGCACCCAACGCCCACGCGCCGCTGCTCGACAAAAATCTCGCCTTCATCCTCAGCCATAGCCCAGCCTTGCGGGGCCTGAAATCGCACGACTTCGCTTGCATCTTGCTCACCATCAGCCAGTATGACTGGGACGCGCGCATGACACCGGTCATCGTGCGCTGGTTCATCCGCGAGTTCTGCGCCGCCGAACTGCCCGAACACAGCCCCACGCTCCTGTTCTTTTTTGCCCTCAAATACGAAGAGACCGACGACCCGCTCCGCACCGAGGTGCAGCAACTCGTGGGCGACAACACGGTGGTGCAGGCCCTGCCCGAACTCGGCATGGTGCCGCTGCGCGACATCCAGCGCTGGTTCGAGCGCTACAAGCACATCGAGCCGGACACCCGAAAACGCCAAGAAAAACTCCGCAGCCGCTTCACCCAAACCGAGTTCTACATGGATGACGTGGAGTTGGAACTGCGGCGAATTATTGACGAGTATAACCAGACCTAAAAGTGGTAAGTGGTGAGTGGTAAGTGCTGCCCACCACCACTTACCACTCAACACTTACCACTGCACCTATGCCATCCATCACCGTCCGCAACCACCCCGCCCTGCCCTTTCGCGCCGACCAGTACGTGCTGGACGAAGGGCTGCGCAACGCCGTAGAAGTCGCCCTCGCCCTGCACCAGCCGCTGCTGCTCACCGGCGAGCCGGGCACTGGCAAAACCCGCTTGGCCTACAAAGTCGCCGCCGAATTGTCCGCCGACCGAGGCGAGCACGAGTTCCCGGCCCAGCCCCTCGTGTTCCACACCAAGACCACCTCCACGGCCCGCGACCTGTTCTACACCTACGACGCGCTGAGCCATTTTCAGGCGGCCAACATCCGCCGCGACTTGGGCGCAGCCGTGCCGGGCACTGCCGACTTCATTGAATTGCAGGCACTTGGCCTCGCCATCGCCCGCACCGCGCCCGCTGTGGTGGACGGCTCGAAGTTCCGTACCGTGCTCGGCGAACGCGCCCTGAGCACGGTGGTGCTGGTGGACGAGGTGGACAAAGCGCCCCGCGACTTCGCCAATGACCTGCTCAACGAACTCGACAACTACGAGTTTTTCATCCGCGAGCAGGACAACTACGCCGTACGCCGCGACCCCGCCCAGCGCATCTTCGTGGTGCTCACCAGCAATTCGGAGAAAAACCTGCCCGACGCTTTCCTCCGCCGCTGTGTGTTCTACCACATCCCCTTCCCCGACAAGGCGCAACTGATGCACATCGCGCAGGTGCAACTCGGCGCGGAGTCGGGCTACACGGAGGAGTTGCTGGCGCAACTGCTGGACACCTTCGGCGAGGTGCGCCGCCGCTCAGTGCGCAAGCCGCCGGCCACCGCCGAACTCTTGGCTTGGCTGCGGCTGCTGGGGCTGAGCGAGCGTTTTTTTGAAAAAACAGAGGCCGAGCAGCGGCGGCAGATGCTGCAAAACCTGTCGGTGCTGGTGAAGACGAAGGAGGATTTGGACGCGGTGCGGGGGATGTTCTGAGGGGGTGGATGTGGGGATTTGGGGATGCTCCGCTCACTCGTCCGACGACTCAAAGTCGTCGGACGAATTGGCTGGCGACCCAAAGCCCTGCCACCATTGCAACCCACATGAGCAATTGAAATTCCAAGCCCCAAGACGGCTGTCACCCTGTAAGGGTCTGACCGAGCGTTGACCACGATTTCATGTTTTTTGAGGTCATTTTGCTCTGTTTTGAATTGAAAAATGGGTTTCACGCTTGGTCAGACCCTTACAGGGTGACAGCCGTCTTGGGGCTTGGAACTGCAAAAAACTGAAATCGCAGTGCCATAAACAGCATTGACCACATTTTTACCCGCCGAAGCCAAAGCGTAGACAGGCACACATTGACCACATTCCACACATTGACCACATCACTTCCATTGAACGCGCTCTTCCAGCGCCTCGAACTCGCAGGGTTCTCCTTCTCGCCAGCCGACCGGCTGCGGGCCTGGCGGGTATTGGCCGGGCCGGGCAAGGCTTGCCTGCACGACCCGAAGCGGCTGCGCTACCTGCTGGCCCCCGTGCTGGCAAAGAGCGCGGCAGAGCAGGCGCTGTTCTACGAAGTGTTTGAAAAATACTGGGCGGACGTGATGCCGGAGGCGGTGCCTGAGCCAGAGCCGGGAACCAAGAAGCGGAGCGGGGTAAAGGGCTTTTTGAAAAAATGGTGGTGGGCAATGCTGCTCATGCTGGTTGCGGCGATAGCGGTGCCTATCAATGCTTGGCGAAAAGTAAAACCCATCCCGATTCCGACCTACACTCCGCAGGAAACCGTCACCGCAGGCGATACCATAAACATCCTCCACAACTGGCAAGACAGCCTCCAGCACAGCATCCAATGGTCGGTTCGAGATGCCGAATCCGACTCCATCGAACACCGCGACACCTCCCGAAACATCCGCTGGATAGC
>JAYSUY010000878.1:0-3286 GCA_043718855.1 Saprospiraceae bacterium
TTTCATTGGTCAGTGCGGACGAGGAGCAGCACTTCAGGGTGATTCAGAAAAAGATGGGAAAATGGGCAGATATGGTCGAAACGGAAGCATTTGATCTGCATGGGTATTGAGCCTTCCCACACATAAGATGCGTTAGATACCAACGTCTATAATTTCACACAACGCCACAACGCCACGACGATGACATGAGTTAAAAAACTCAAAACCAATTCGTTGTGCCGTCGTGGCGTTGTGTGAAATTTAAGCATCCAGTAGTATCGCTGGTCAATACCCCGCATTTTGCATCAACGCCGGGTTCAAGTCCAACTCCGTCTGCGGCAGCGGGAACACCTCATGTTTTCCCACCTGAAAACCCGGCAGCACTTGTGCCGCAATGCCCCAACGCACGAGATCAAAAAAACGGTGCAGTTCAAAACCCAACTCGACCTGACGCTCGTGTCGAACGGCTTCCCGCAGCACTTGCTGGTCGGTGGCGGTCACGGGCGGTAGGGCGGTAGCGGGGTCGGTGGCTTGGGCGCGGGCGCGGGCGCGTACCTGTTCGAGCGGTGCGAGTGCATCCTGCGGGCGGTTGAGTTCGGTGAGTGCTTCGGCTTCCCAGAGCAGCACTTCGGCATAGCGGATGGCGGTGTAGTTGATGTCGCCGTCGCCTTTTTGGGTCACATCAGCCTTGGCTTGCAGGTATTTGCGGGGGCTGTACTTGGTGGAGGAGTAGGAGTTTTTGTACACCAGCCCGAAGTAGTCCTCATTGTTGGAAGCCACCGTGAATTTGCGGCGTGGGTCGCTTGGCTCGAAGGCCAGCACAAACGGCTCCGCGGCTTCGGCGAAGCCGTAGCCCTCAAATTTTTTGGAAGCCCACCACTGGTTGAGGAAGTTGCCGACCCCCAGTTCGAGGTTGGCGTGCTGGATTTCCCAGACGGATTCGGTGTTGTTTTGGGTGCTTTTTTTGAAATTGTCCGAGTAGTCGGGCATGAGGACGTAGGTATTCAGCGCCTTCACTTTGCCGACATACTCCACCACTTTTGCCCAATTTTTTTCATACAAAAAAGTCTTTGCAGCAAGGGCGTAGGCCGCGCCTTTGGTGGCACGCCCGGCTTCGGCAGCCGGGTATTTGTCGGGCAGCAGGCCAGCCGCGCGTTCGCAATCCGCGGTGATTTGGGCATAGATCGTTGCCTTGGCGGTTTTCGGCACTTTGAGTTCGTCGGGCGGCGTGATCTGGGTGAACAGCGGCACATCGCCGAATACCTGCGTCAGCAAAAAGTAGTAGTACGAGCGCAGGAACAAGGCCTGGCCGACAATCTGGTTGCGGCGGCTTTCAGCCATCTCGATGTTCGGCACATTGTCCAGCACGAGGTTGCACTGCGTGATGCCCGCATACTGCAATTTCCAAAAGGTGTTGAATTCCTCCGTGCGGGGCGTGAAGGTCAACGCCTCCATTTCGGTGATACCAGGGCGCGAGCCGTCGCCGCCGGTGATGGCCTCATCGGAGGTGACTTCGGCAAAAGCCCAGTAGAAATTGCCGTTCTCGTTGCTGAACAGCAGGGGCTGGTAGGCGGCGTTGAGCGCTTGCACCGCGTCGTCTTCGGTTTGAAAAAACGAGCCAGCGTCAAGCGTAGCGATGGGCTGCTTGTCAAGGATGCCGGTGCAGGAGGCGAGCAGTAGCGAGCAGACTAAAAGTGTTGTTAACTTCATGCAGACAAGGACTATTGAAAAAATCAGGATGAAATAGAAAAGCGCGGCTCATTTTCCAAAATAACATAGAGCGACCGAGTGGCTGTCAGCCCCCGGCATTCTATGTCACTTTGGAAAATGAGCCGCGCCAAGAAGGGAAACATCTTGGCTTGCTATAATTCATGAACTTTTACTCTTGCCTGAACGCATAATCAACCCTAACACAAGTATGACTATAGCGATGACGATGAAAATGCCGAATCCCATCCCCGCTTCGAAGATACCAGCGATTGCAGCGCACGAACTGACCATAGAACACATCAACATTAATGCGCCTAGGGCAAGGAGGTTTGAGTTTTTCATAGTGGACATTTTTTTAGTCGGTGCAATAGAAAGGAAATAGTTTTTGAGTGTAAAAACGAACCTTCCGCTGTTCGCGGAAGGTTCGACTGACATTTACATACCGCCGCTCCGTTTGGAGTCGGCACGCTCCGTTCTTTGCTCGTCTTTGTTCGGGTTAGAACGCCCGTTTCTGTTGTCATCGTCATCGTCCATGATGTCGTCGTTTTCCATTTTGTCGTCAGGCTTTCGGTTGGTGACCCTTTTGTCGTCCGACTTTTGGTAGCTGCCGTCGTTGTTGCGCTTGTCATCAGCAGAATCGTGCATGGTGGGGCGGTCGGCTGTTTTCTTGTCATCTTGACCCATGTTACCGCTACCTTGACCGATCTTTGAATCTCCCGTGTTCGGTTTTGGGTTCTTTTCGTTGGGGTCGTTCATGCCCGGCCTCATGGTGCTGTGTTCTTGGTGCGTCTTTTGATTTGACATGCCGCCCTGTTTCTCTGGGGTGCGTGTGTCGCCTTGTGTCTTTTCCATTGTCTTACTTGTTTAAGTTGTAACCGAATTATTACAACACAAAAGTGGGGGGGCTGTCTCAGGGATGAGTTATAGAACTTTGGCAAAAGATTGCATCATTTACGGCTACTTCAAAAGTCCAATTTAAAGCCCGCGATAAACGTCCGAGGAGCAGGCACCGTACCCCAATCAATGCCCACAGCAAGGTCAGATGAAAGCCCCAAGCCGCGCGTATCGTTGGCGTTGGCCTGAATTTCAGGGTCCAAACCGGGGTATTTTGTGAAAGTCAGCGCGTTTTGCGCCGTCATGTAGAGCCTGAAGCTGCTGATGTTTTTCCACTTCAACACATCTTTGAGGTCATACCCGAGCGTCACGTTGCGGACGCGCAGGTAAGAGCCGTCTTTCAAGAAGCGGGTGGACGGGCGGCGGTTGCCGTTGCGGTCGTCGAGGCTCACCTTCGGGATATCCGTGTCGGTGTGGGTCGGAGTCCAGCGGTTGAGGATGTCGGCGTAGGAGTTGAAGCCGCGCGTCTGCGTTTCGTAGGCGAAATTGCCGTACAAGAAATACACGTCGTTGCCTTGTACGCCCTGAATCAGGGTCGAGAAATCGAAATTTTTCCAGTTCACACTGAGGTTCACACCGTAGGTGAAATCCGGGAACGGGTTGCCGATGTGTTTGCGGTCCTTGTCGTCGATTTTGTTGTCGCCGTTCAGGTCAGCAAATTTCACGTCGCCGGGGCGCGTGTCCTTGGTCTGGAACGGGCTGG
>JAYSUY010000879.1:0-9245 GCA_043718855.1 Saprospiraceae bacterium
GATTCAACACCAGCGGAATGCTGCCCAGCACCAGCAGCACACTCAACGCGATGGTTGTTTTTTTCCAGCGCATGCACAAAAGGATGAGCGGCGAATACATCCACCTGAAAAAACGGGAAATGGGGTGCTTGCTTTCGGGGCGGACTTTCCCTTTCAAAAAAATCACCATGAGCACGGGAACGAGGAACACGACGACAAATGCGGAGCCTATCATGGCAAATGTCTTCGTCCAGACCAGCGGAGAAAAGAGCTTGTTCTCCTGGCCGGTGAGGAACAAAATCGGGCTGAAAGAAACGAGCGTGATGAGGATGGAACTCACGATGGCGCCGCCAATCAGCTTGGATGATTTTTCAATCCGGGATTCCCGTTCTTCGTTGGTAATCATTCGTCGTCGGGTTTTTCGTTTTTCGTGTTGAGGGCTTTTTTTACGGCTTTGTCAAAATCGCTTTCAAAAAGTTGGTCCTGCAAAACATGAAATTTTGAGTATTCAGATTCGGCGTGTTTGAGGGCAAACTGATGCGATATTTTCCCAGCGTGGTTCAAAATATCCCTGTCGTTCAAGGACAGAAAGCCGTTCAGTTTGTCAATCCAGTCTTTCATGTACATCGGAATCCTGCGCATGGCCTGGCCTTCGGCAAACACGAGGTATTGTTCCACCAGGTTGTTGAGCGCGGCGAGTTCGGGTTCGCTCAGATAATTTTTGGCGATGCCGACATCCTGTTTTCTTGGTTTTGCGCCGCGCCAATTGGTCAGGCCCATGTTGGGTTGATTGCTGTCTGCCCGTTGGGCAATGATTTCGGCGGCGGTTCTTCCGGTAATGGCCCAGTGCATCTTGTTTTGCACGGTCTGAAAAAACAGGATGCTGCTCTCCAAAGTAGGGTCGTAATCCGTGCTGGTGGCGTAGATGTCGGTGATTTTTTGATAGAAACGCCTTTCAGAAGTCCGGATGTCCTGAATGCGTTTGAGCAGTTCTTCAAAGTAATCGAAAGGTAGGTTCGGGTTTTTGAGCCGTTCATCATCTAGCACAAAACCTTTTACAATATATTCCCTGATGTGTTGGGTAGCCCATTGGCGGAAACGGGTGGCGACGTTCGATTTGATGCGGTAGCCGACCGAGATGATGGCATCGAGGTTGTAGAATTTTTGCGTTCTTTCAACCATGCGTTGGCCTTCCTTGCCAACTTGTAAGAATTCCTTACAAGTTGCCGCTTCCTCCAATTCACCCTCGTCAAAGATATTTTTGAGGTGAATAGTGATGTTTTGGGGGGTTGTTTGAAACAACTCCGCCATCAGTTTTTGGGTCAGCCAAACGGTCTCGTTTTCGAGCCGAACCTCCAATTTGGTTTCTCCTGTTTCGGTTTGATAAATAATAATCTGCGTGGCATTTTCCATTTTGCTCCTGTTTTGAACTTGTTCGGATTGTTTTGATAGATAGTTTGATGAGGCAAAGGTAAGCCTGACAAAGGTCATCGAAACTGGTAACGGCGGTCACAGCGCGGAGCATTTTTTGTCCAAACCTTTGTGCGCGATTGACAACTGACATTACGCCGCCCCGAAATTATACTGCCACACGGCTATGCAGCCGCTACCGATTTAAATCATGGAAAATACACCCGTACAACCCGAAGCCGGGGCCGCGATCATGCTGGCCGACCAACTGGATTTTCGCCCCGAAAAATTCAACAGCAAGGTGCTATTCCGGGAGGAAGGCTTCAACCTCACCCTGTTTGCTTTACTGGAAGGCCAGGAAATCCCGGAGCACAAAACACCGCGCAACGCCTACCTCCAATGCCTCAAAGGCAAAGCAATGGTGACCATCGGCGGTCTCGAACACCTCCTGAAAAAAGGGGAAATCATCTTGTTGCCGAAAGACATTTTGCACGGGGTGAAGGCATGGAAAAAGACGAAACTGATGCTGATGAAATGAATGCATCCTCTCCCAAGCCCCGTCGGTTTTCAAATCCTATGAGGTTTGGGTGCAAGGTCAATTTTTAAAAATTTAAAACACAGTCGTATGAAAATCAACACTTTGATTCGCTCCTCTCTCGGAATGTTGCTGGTGATCGGATTCGCCAACTGCGCCGACACGGCATCGGCTCCACAGTCTGCCACAACCGAAAACACCGCCACCGCAGGTGCTGGCCAATCTGCCGTGCAAGACGATGTTTCGCAAAAAGACGTGGTGAAAGTAGCCGCCAGCAGTGCCGACCACACCACCTTAGTCGCCGCCGTGAAAGCCGCCTCGCTGGTGGATGTACTCTCCAATGCTGGGCCATTCACCGTATTTGCGCCCACCAATGCGGCCTTTGACAAACTACCCCCAGGCACGGTGGCTGATCTCCTGAAGCCAGAGAAAAAAGAAGTGTTGCAAGACATTTTGCAATACCACGTCGCCGTAGCGGTGTACAAAACCGATATGCTGCAAGACGGCCAAGTGCTTTCGATGGCCAATGGCGGCAACGTCACCATCGGCGTGAAAGACGGCAAAATCACCGTCAACGGAGCCAACCTCGTGGCCTCTGTGCCAGCCAGCAACGGCATCATCCATGTGATTGACGGGGTGTTGCTGCCGAAATAAACAGGGAGTTATGAGGTTTGAGTTATGAGTTATTGCACGTTGCAACGCCCATAACTCATACCTCATAACTCATAACTAAAAAAACTCGTGCTCGAATCCACCCACCTCTCCAAGTCCTTCGGCAAACTCAAAGCACTCGACCGTGTGAGCGTCCGCATGGAAGCCGGGCAAGCCGTGTCGCTCGTCGGGCCAAACGGCTCTGGCAAAACCACCTTCCTGAAATGCCTGCTCGGTCTCGTCGTGCCCGACAGCGGCGACCTGACGCTCAACGGCCAGCCCATCCTCGGCACTTGGGACTACCGGCGGCACATCGGGTACATGCCCCAAATCGGGCGTTACCCCGACAATATGCGTGTCGGGCAGGTGTTCGACATGGTGCGGGAAATCCGGCGCGACACGTTCAGCCGCTTGGACGACGACCTGATGCGGGCTTTCGAGGTGGAAAAATTTGCCCACAAAACCATGCGCACCCTCTCCGGCGGCACCCGCCAAAAGGTGAGTGCCTGCCTCGCTTTTCTGTTCGACCCCCAAGTGCTGGTGCTGGATGAACCCACCGCCGGGCTGGACCCCGTAGCGTCAGAAATTTTAAAGGAAAAAGTGTTGGCCGAAAAAGCGAAGGGCAAACTCGTGCTGGTCACTTCCCATATACTCAGTGACTTGGAGGAACTCACGACCGATGTGCTGTACATCATCGAGGGCAAAATCCAATTTTACCAGTCCATTGAACAACTCAAGACCCGCACCGGCGAGGGCAAACTCAACCGCGCTTTGGCGCACATCATGAAACAGGTTGATAAGGGTTGATAAAGGTTTATAAGGTTGATTATCAACCTCATCAACCTCATCAACCTCATCAACCTCATCAACCCTTATGTTCCGCATCGTCAAATACGTCCTCTACGACATCCTGCAAAACCGGATGGTCATTGGCTACACGCTGCTCCTCTTGGCCGTGTCGCTGGGGCTTTTCAACCTGAGCGGCGATGCCACGAAGGGGCTGGTCAGCCTGCTGAATGTGGTGCTGATTGTGGTGCCGTTGGTGAGCATCGTGTTCGCTACCATCCACTTTTACAACGCCTCCGAGTTCATCGAACTGCTGGCGGCGCAGCCCATCCGGCGGAGCGTCATCGTGTGGAGCCAGTTTTTCGGTTTGGCGGCAGCCATGAAATTGGCGGTGCTGGTGGGCATCGGCATCCCGGTCGCGCTGTACGCGCCCAATGCTACGGGGCTGACGCTGGTGATCGTGGCCGCAGGGCTTTCGGTGGCCTTCGTGTCCATCGCGCTACTGGCTGCCGTGCTGACCCGCGACAAGGCGAAGGGCATCGGCGCGGCCTTGCTCCTATGGTTCTACTTCGCCCTGCTGTACGATGCGCTGGTGCTGTTCCTGATGTTCAGTTTCGCCGATTACCCGCTGGAAAAAGCCATGCTCGCGGTCATCGCGCTCAACCCGATTGACCTGGCGCGGGTGGTAGTGCTGCTGCAAATGGACATCTCCGCGCTGATGGGCTATACGGGGGCTTTGTTCCGGGAGTTTCTGGGCACAGGCTGGGGCATCGGGTTTGCCTTTGGCGTGCTGTTGCTGTGGGTTTTTGTCCCGATAGGCTTGGCGGTGCGGGTGTTTCGGAGGAAGGATTTGTAGATACACCAGTGCAGGTCATCCCCAACACTGACCGCCGTCATCGCCGCCCCCTGTCTTGGTCATGCAACTTTGTGGCATAAAACGTCACACAGTTATGCTAAGCAACACCACACCGATCTCCAAAATTATGACCTGTAAGCCCGCCACCGTCGGGCCATTGGACAACCTCGAAACCGTGCGCGGCATTTTTGAAGTGCATGGTTTTCACCACATTCCGGTGGTTGAGGGCGGCAAACTTGTCGGCATGGTCAGTTACACCGACTACTTGCGCGTCATCTGCGACCTGTACGGCAACATACAAGAGCAGCGCGGCAACGACCAGTTGCTCAACGCCGTGCTGGTCAACGAAGTGATGACCCAGCACCTCATCTGCCTCGCGCCTTCCGATACCGTTGGCGATGCGCTGCGGATATTCAAAACCAACCATTTTCATGCTGTGCCAGTGGTGGAGGGCGATCGCCACTTGGTGGGCATTTTGTCCACCTTCGACCTGATCAAAATGTTGGAGCGGGTGTTGGCCCCCGACATTGATTACGCGGCTGCGTAGTTGTGCTGTACGTTTGTGCTGATTAGGAACGGGTGTATAACAACTTGTGGATTTCAGGCAGGTTAGTTTTTACCCGTTCCTAAACCGACTTTTGAGTCAGCAAAGCCTCTACGATGGAAGAAATTTACTGGAAAAACGCCCAAAATCTGCGCCTTTACGCCGCCCACTGGCCCGTAAAAAAGCCCCGCGCTGTCATCGCCCTCGTACACGGGCAGGGCGAGCACATCCGCCGCTACGATCATGTGGCCGCTTGGTACAACCGCCACCATGTGGCGGTACTCGGCTACGACCAGCAGGGCTATGGCCAAAGCGAGGGCGGACGCGGCCACGCCAAAAACTACGAAGTGCTGCTCGATGACATCGGCCAACTGCTTGCCGAAACCCGCAGCCGCTACCCCGACCTGCCGCTTTTCCTCTACGGCCACAGCATGGGCGGCGGCCTCGTGCTGAATTACACGCTCCGCCGCGACCCGATCCTCACGGGCCTCATCGCCACCAGCCCCTGGATTCGCTTGGCCTTCGAGGCCCCCGCGCTGAAAGTGATGGCTGGGCGTTTGCTGCGCCGATTTGCTCCGACGCTCTCGCTGCCCACCGGACTGTCGGCCCTGTTCCTCTCGCACGACAAAGCAGTGGTGGAAGCCTACAAAAACGACCCGCTTGTCCACTCACAACTGAGTGCAGCGGCCGGCATCGCGCTGATGGAAGGTGCCGATTGGCTCAACAAATTTTCAGGGATATTCAACATACCCGTGCTGCTGCTGCATGGTACTGGGGACAAAATCATTTCACCAGTGGCCACCCGCGAGTTTTTTGGCCGTGTGGCAGGTGAGGTAACGCACCACGAGTGGCCCGACCTCTACCACGAACTGCACAACGAGCCGGAAAAAGAGGAGGTGTTCGAGTACACGCTGGCGTGGATGGAGCGGTGGATTAAACCATAGTTCCTACTCACTAGAGTTGATGCGGGTTGAAAACCAGTGTGTTGCGTTTTCAGCCCACTGATTTTCAACTCGCATCAATTCTACTGATGTTGCGCATGAAATAAATGGAACACAGAAAGTACCGACACCGCCGATACCACCGACCACTTTTGCCGCCTACGCCCCTTTAGAGATAAAAATCAGTAGCCCTCGCTCGCGGAAACACGGAGAGGGCTACTGATTTTTATCTCTAAAAGGGCGGAATACCACCCCTTACCTCACCTGCACCATCTTCCGTGTCACACTGTCCGTCGCCGTTTCCAGCGTGTAGTACAGCACACCAGTTCCCTGCAGGATGGCAAAGGCGGCAGCATCCACCGCCACCGAGTTGTAACCCTTTGCAAAGTCACTTTTCTGGGTGAAGAGTGTGCGGCCCATCTCGTCGCGAACCGTCAGCGTGGCCGTAGTGGCGGCTGGCAGGTGGAAGCCGATCGTGGTTTTGTTGACAAACGGGTTCGGCTCGTTCTGGTACAGCTCGAAGCCCACGCCAACAGTTGTCATCCCCGAAGGAGACTCAAAGCGCAAGGCAACCGTGCTGCGCTCACCACTCAGGCTATACGCCTCTGCACGAGTGATGCTGCTGCTCACGCTCAGCATTTCGCTCCATTTACCAGACTTCATGGCCCGAAACCGCACCCTGAACTCTCCAACCAATTTACCCTCAAAAGAGGTTGTCAAAGCATTAGCAAATATGCCGAAGTTCTCGCGGTGCATCTCTGCGCCCGGCACCACCTCTTCCACTGCCAAACCGTTGAGATTCAGCGTAAACTGATAGCCCTGTACTTTTTCCGCTGCTCGGAAACTCACCTCGAACACCTCGCCCGCGTTCACCGTGCCGTCACGGCTCCCCTCTCCGTTTGGAGAGGGACTGGGAGTGAGGTTCACCTCAAACACCAGCGTCCCCGCCGTCCTGTCTTCGCTCGCCACCAACGAATTGGCTGTAGCCGAGCCGTTCACGTCGCCCACCTTGACTGCCACGAAGTCCTCGTTGAGCGAGTGCTGCTGCACATCCGAGAACGACTTGTTTTCCGGGAACAGCGTCTTGAACGGGTTGAGCGAATCGGGGAAGGCAAACACCTTGTCCACGAAGCGCCACGACGTGTTGTTCGGCAGTTCCGTGTAGATGCCGAGGATGAGTTTTCGGATTTCCACGATGTCGAAAGTCGTGATAGAACCGCTCTTGTTCGCATCAGCGGCCACCATCTTGTAGGGGCTGCTGAGCGGCTCAAGGCCGAGTATGTGCTTGGAAATCAGCACTAAGTCGTAGGTGCTCACCCCGTTGAGCGGGTTCACGTCCTTGATCGGAGTCACCGTCACCGCGCTGCCTTTCGGGATGCCGGAGAGGATGTAGTTGCCCGCTGCATCGGTCAAATCGGTCGGCGCAGGGATGGCCGCACCGCTCAGCGTCACCTCAGCCTCCTCCAAACCTTCGCCCGATTCGGTTTTCAACGCGCCTGCCACAGCCACATGGTCGCCGCCGCACACCCCGAAATTGTCTTGCACGATGAGGTAGGTGGCGCAGAAATCTGCATTTCCAGCCAAGTCAATGGCCCAGAGTTCCACTGCTTGCTGGCCCAGTTCGGTACAAGTGAACGCCACGCTCGTCTGCGGCGTGCCGTCAGCATTTTTCGGGAAACCCGTGACATTGCCTTGCCCATCGGGTTGACCGGCGCGGCGGATGGCGATGCGCAGTTTGTCTGCCGGGGTGCAGTTGTCCTCCGCGTATTTCAGGAAGTCGCTGGCCCAGAGTTGTATCATGCCCGTCGGCATGATGTTGACGCTCAGGCCGTTGATGCAGACAACGGTCGGCGGCTTGCAATCTTTCACCACAAACGTGTACTCGCAGACGGTCTCGTTGCCGCAGCCATCTTCGACGATCCACTTGATTTTGTGGGTGCCGTAGGGCAGTTCTGGCACGACGTAGGTGCCTTGCGACTGGAAAGTATTCCAGCGCACCGCGCCGGTCTTTTTATTTCCCGAAACCGAAGTTTGCAGCGCAAAGCCCCACTTCTGGTTGCTCGGCACGGGCCGCTCATCGAACGCCTGCGGCGTACCGCCAGCGAAATTCGGGTTAGCCGCGTTGCCAAACTGCACGTTGTTCCAGCCCGGTAAATTCGTGCTGCTCACCACCGTTTCCATCGAGCCGTTCTGATCCGTGTCTAGGAAGAGCAGGTACTTGATCGTGATGTTCGAGCCAGAGCAAGCGTCTGTCGCTGTGATGCTCAGGTCGGTAGGCCCCTCGCAGAGGTTGTGCTGCATCGTCGCGCCGTCGTACCAGTAGGTTTCGTTCCACAGGCTGCCGTCGTTCGGCGTGAGGTCGCAGAACTCCACAAGCCCAGTCGGACAGTTGTCCACCGTCGGGTCTTGCGTATCCAGCACCTTGATAATCTGCTTGTACGAGTAGCCGTTCGTCGTCAGGCTCCAGTAGGTCGAGTAGTCCGTTTGGGCTGCGCCCGGAGTCAGGGCCACCTTCGTCGCCGTCCAGGGTGCTGCCAGCACCGCCGGGTTGGAACTTGACGACACCACCGGCCCCAGGTTATTGGCCGGTGCGTTCACCGTCGCGTTCGGGTTCGGATTGGGTACCGCCGTCAGCGGCAGGTTCGCATTGTAACTGCACCAGTTGATGATGTGCCAGGTGCGCTCGATTTTGAAACAAGCGTCTGGCACGACCGTGAACACCTCGTCGGTGAAACTCACTCCCAGCAGTTCGCAGTCCTTGTTCAGGAAAGTCGGCTCGCCGAAATTGCCCGTGCCATCGCACACCGACACCAGCCGGTCGTCGGGGAATTTCACGAAATAATCCTGCTCGTAGGTCACGAACACCCGCTGAGTGCATTGTTGACTATTGCCACCGCAGTCGAACACGCGGAACGTGCGGGTGATGGTGCCGCGTGAGCACAGCGTATCGAACTGGCTGTAACTCGCTGATACTGTGAGCGTATCCACACAGCAGTTGTCCGTCGCCGTCGCCGTGCCGTAGGCCCAGAGGCTGGGGTCAAAGTTTTCGCAAGTCACCGTCACCGCAGTGGGCGCGGTGCAGATGGGCTTGATTTTATCCTCCACGAACACCCGCACCATGCAGTCGTTCGAGTTGCCGTAACAGTCGAAAGCACGGAAAACCACCCGCACCGTGTCGTTCACATCCGTGCAGCAGAACTCCGCGAGCGGGCCGAAATCATCGTCCGCGCCAGCGCAATCCTTGTCCATGCGCCGCACCTCGAAGTGGTCGAGGCAGCAGTTGTCCGTCGAGCCGTCGTCGAACACCGAAGCCGGAATGTTCGCCTTGCCGTTGCCATCCAAGCCCACCTGAGTGAACTGGTCGCAAGCCACAGCGGGCGGCGTGAGGTCTTCCACCGTGATTTTGAAAGCGCAAGAAGTCGCGTTCGAGCACTCGTCAGCCGCCGTGTACAGCACCTCGTAGTCGCCCAGCGGGAGGCACTGCGTCGTGCCGAACACCGCCAGCGTGTCTGCCGCCCAGTAGTTGTTTCCAGGAAAATCTGC
>JAYSUY010000880.1:0-9229 GCA_043718855.1 Saprospiraceae bacterium
GTACAAACGCGAACGGTTCGAGGTGGAACTCAGCCCGACAGACGGCCAATTTCGGGTAAAAAAAGGGGAAGAAATTGGCAAATTGGGCAACTCCGGCGGCTCGCACGGGCCGCACCTGCATTTTGAAATTCGCAACTCAGCCACCGGCAAAGCCCTCAATCCGCTGCTGTTCGGCCTGCCAGTGGCCGATAAAACTCCGCCCGAAATCCGCGACATGAAGGTGTATTTCCTCAACGAAAAACGCGAGGTGCTGGGCAGCAAGCCGTTCCCCGTTTTTAAACAAAAAAAGGGCGGTGCGCTGGGTTTGGAGGGCGACACGGTGCGCATCGGCGGGTGGCGCGTGGGTTTCGGGGTGAAAACTTACGACGAGATGAACAACCAGCAGAACGACAACGGGGTGTACAGCATCGCGCTGTGGGCCGACGACCAACTGGCTTTCCAGTGGACGGCTGACGACCTCGAATTTGATGAGACGCGCTACATCAATGCGCACATCGACTACGCCGCCCAGCGACGCTACGGGGCTTGGTTCAACCGCTGTTTCCTGCTGCCCGGCAACCGGCTCTCGGGCTACGCCCGCACCGAGTCTCTGGGGGCTATTGCGCTTTTTAAGGAAAAACCAGTCAAGATCACCCTCAAAGTAGCCGATGCTGCGGGCAACATCAAGTCGTTGACATTCTGGGCTTTGCGCGACGACACTGCGATGGAAACCTTCGCTTCATTGCCCCATCAGCAGATGCTGGCCTATGACGCGGACACTCCTGTAAACTTCGACAATTTCTCGATGACCATGCCCAAAGGTGCGTTGTACGAGTCGCTGGCTTTGCAGTACGCGACCCTGCCCGACGACGACCCGGACGTGTACTCGCCCATCCACCACGTGCATGACGACCACACGCCAGTACACCGCAACTTTGACCTCAGCATCCGGCCCGACCGCTTGCCCGATGGGCTACGCAGCAAGGCCATCATCGCCTACTGCGGCGAGGGCCAGCCCGACAACTGCGGCGGCACTTGGAAAGGCGACTTCCTCAGCACGCGCGTCCGCAATTTTGGCAACTACTGCGTGATGGCCGACACGGTGCCTCCGACGATCAAGCCGGTGGTGTTTGACGACGATATGCGCCGCAAAAGCACGATGTCGTTCCGCATCTACGACAACTTCGCCACGAGCGGCCAGGCCGATGGGCTGAGTTATCGCGGCACGGTGGATGAGCAGTGGGTGCTGTTCGAGTACGACAAAAAACGCTCGCGGCTGGCACACGTCTTCGATGGGCGTATCGGGGCAGGAGAACACCAGTTGCGCCTCGTAGTGCGCGACGACCGGGGAAATGAGCATGTGTTGGAACGGCGGTTTGTGCGGTGAATATTTACCTTTGCCTCTGCCTTCGGCAAAATTTTATCAGCAACCTGACACCGTAGATGTTCAAAAAAATTCTGTTCCCGACCCTGTTCTTCGTGTTTTTTGTTGGCGCAGTCACCGCCCAGAAGACCGATAGCAAAACGCCTGCTACCACCCCTGCTGCTACTCCTGCCGTCATGCCTGGCCCTTCCACAGCTGCTGCCATCCCGGAGGTGGACAGTGTGATGGTCACCATTCTGCTCAAACACCAGCAGGACAAGAACTTACCAGAGATTCGTCGCATTCTGGAAGCCCAAGGGTTCTGGGATTTGTTCCCGCCCGAAGAGGCCAATGTGGTGAACTGGACCATCGCTGTGGGCCTCGGCCACATCATCACCCTAAAACTGCCGACAGGGGCGGTGCGCCGCCTCAACCTCGCCCTCGAAAACGGCGCGTGGGGGGCGTTCAACACGGAGATTTACCTGTCTTACGACTACAAAGGCATCTGGCAGGAGTATGTGGAGAAGCGGGAGGAGGCGAAGGATGATAGGAATTGACTATGTGGGAAATGTGGTCAATCAGATCAATGTGGTCAATATGCACTTCCCCAATCCCCTGACCGACAAGAGGTAATCGTACTTGCACACAAATTTGCCGCCAGATGCCGGATATCGGCGCTGGCGGTTTTTTTATGGCAAGTGCTGCGGGCTGTTTGTCTGGAAACGTAGTTGTCTCCACTTTTGGGGGAAACGTGTATTTTTGTGCAAAAACAGACCTTTATCCATGACTACATCCATCAGAATTAGGGCGCAAGACCTCAACGCATCGCTGCTGGCCGATTTAAAATCACAGTTTGGCAATGCCGAAATGGAAATCAGGGTGCATGAGGTGCCTGATGCTGCAGGTATGCTGACAGAAGCCCGTTTTTGGGAGTTGATTGACGGCTTGGACTGGCAAAAACCAGACAATGAAGCCACCATCGAGCCACTTGTTGAAGCACTTTCCAGTGGCCCGGTAGCCAACGTCTACCAATTTCAGGATGTACTCTCGGAGAAACTTTGGCTGTTGGACACTCGCGCTCATGCGGAAGCCTTGGAGGGGGCAAGCGAGGGAGATATTTCCGTAGATGCTTTTCTGTACGCCCGCTGCGGGGTGGTGGCCGAGGGCAAAACCTACTTCAACCACATCTTGGCACACCCAGCCGAAATGCCCCGCGACCTTGATTTTTCGCCCCTGCTTCGGGTGACCAAGAAGGCTTACGAGCGTAAAACAGGCAAAAAAATGACGATTCTGCCCGCTTTTAACTACGAAACGTACAGCAACAAACAAGGCTGGCAATAGCCGCGCCCCCTTTCAACTTTCCTGCCCATGGCGCTGCACCGCAACTCTAACCGGAATCAAGAGCCTCATCACTTGTACGAAATCTGGGACAAGGAGAAAGATGAGGTGTTCAAGTACGGAATCAGCGACGACCCGATTGAAGCAGAAGACGGTCTGTCTGACAGGATACGCGATCAGTTGTACTACCTCAATTTGGCGGCTACTTGGATTCGCTACGTCGCCCGAATCCTACTTGTCGGCATCATTGGGAAAATGCTTGCCCGCCAAATGGAGGACGCGTACATAGAGGCCCACAAAAAGGAACACGGCAAACGGCCCCGAGGCAATCCGCCCCGTAGAAAATCCAAGTTTGACCCGCTTTTCCTGGAGGGTAAGGAAGGTGAGGGCTAACAACCTCTTCGCTCATCAAAAAGCGCAACTCTTCGCCGTATTATACAGGTACTTCTGCATATCCCAAGCCGCCGTCGGGCAGCGCTCGGCGCAGAGGCCGCAGTGCAGGCATACGTCCTCATCCTTGATCATCACCCGCTTAGTGGGCAGCGCGTCGGAAACGTACAAATCCTGGGAAAGCAGGTGGGAAGGTGCCGTGAGGCGGGTGCGGAGGTCGGCTTCCTCGCCGTTTTCGGTGAACGTGATACAGCCCGTCGGGCAAATGTCCACACAAGCGTCGCACTCGATGCAGCGGCTGGTGTTGAACACCGTCTGGATGTCGCAGTTGAGGCAGCGCTGGGCTTCCTTGAAAGCCAGTTGCTCGTCGTAGCCCAATTCCACCTCCATCTTCCGGTCTTTCAGGGTAAATTTTTTGTCGGCGTGCGGCACGAGGTAGCGGATGTCCTCCACCACCGCGCTGTCGTACATCCACTCGTGGATGCCCATTTTTTGGGAAACGAGGTTCGTGAAGGGTGCAGGCCGCTCCGTCACCGGTTTTTTCTGGCAAAACAAATCTATCGAAATCGCCGCTTGGTGGCCCTGCGCCACAGCCGTGATGACGTTCTTCGGCCCCATCGCCGCATCGCCGCCGAAGAACACATGGGGCAGCGTGGACTGGAAGGTTTCTTTGTTCAACACCGGCACTTCCCACTTGTCGAATTCGAGGCCCAAGTCGCGCTCCACCCAGGGGAAAGCGTTTTCCTGCCCGACGGCCACCAGCACGTCGTCGGCTTCGATGAACACCTCTGGTTCGCCCGTCGGAACGAGCGAGCGTTTACCCTTCTCGTCGTACACGGCTTTCACTTTCTCAAACTTCATGCCTACAAGTCGCTCGTTTTCAACGACAAACGACTTTGGAACGTGGTTGTCCAAGATCGGGATGTCCTCGCGCTGCGCGTCCTCGATTTCCCAGGGCGAGGCTTTCATGTCGGAAAAAGGGCTGCGCACCACCACTTTCACCTCGTCGCCGCCCAAGCGGCGGGAAGTGCGGCAGCAGTCCATCGCGGTATTGCCGCCGCCGAGCACGATCACTTTTTTCCCGATGGCGGTAGTGTGTCCGAAGGCTACACTGGCGAGCCACTCGATGCCTACGTGGATGTTTTTGGCGGCTTCTTGGCGACCGAGCAGGCCGTCCAAGTCGCGCCCGCGCGGTGCGCCCGTGCCGACAAAAATCGCCTCGTAGCCCTTCGTGAGCAGGTCGGCCATGCTGGACACGTAGTGGTTGAAATGGGTGGTGATGCCCATGCCGAGGATGTAGCCGACCTCTTCATCCAGCACGGATTCGGGCAAGCGGAAGGAGGGGATTTGGCTGCGCATCATGCCGCCGCCCTTCGTGAGGTTGTCGAACAGGTGGATTTCGTAGCCCAGCGGAGCCAGGTCACGGGCCACGGTGAGCGAAGCAGGCCCAGCGCCGACGAGCGCGATGCGCCTGCCGTTTTTCTGCTCTGGCACCTTGGGCAGCAAGTGGTGGATGTCGTCTTTGTGGTCGGCAGCCGTGCGCTTGAGGCGGCAGATGGCAACGGGTTCGTCCTCTACCCTACCCCGTCGGCAGGCAGGTTCGCAGGGGCGGTCGCAGGTGCGGCCCAGCACGCCGGGGAACACGTTGCTCTCCCAGTTGATCATGTACGCCTCGGTGTATTTCCCGGCGGCAATGAGCCTAATGTACTCTGGCACAGGCGTGTGTGCTGGGCAGGCATACTGGCAGTCCACAACTTTGTGGAAATACTCGGGGTCTTTGATGTTGGTTGGCTGCATGATCGTGGATGGGTTGCGGGTACGAGTCGGTGGATTTTAGACGCGGGGCAGAGCCAAGCGTGAACTTGTGGTTTTGGCTTTTGGACGCTTAACGCGGGTCATGGAAACCATCTCCAATTGGGTGTTTCGCGCCCTTGCTCTGGCAGCAATGCCTTCCAATCGGATGGACACCGGGTTTTCAATCCAGTCTTCGCCGCATTGGGTACACACGAATGCTGGCACGTTGCGCACGATGACCACTCCGGTTTTTAGGTCAACGGTGAAGGTCGTGGTGCCGGGTTCGATTTTGCCGGAGCAGAGGGGGCATTTCGACGGAATGTGTTTCATGCTACTTTCTTTTTGTTTTAAAATCGGGTTCAAAAATTGCCAAGTCAGGTTCGTAGACCGTGATGACAAAAGCGATCAGGTTTTCTGCATCAAAGGCGACCACAACGTGTATCGGGCGAGTCGCTGGGAAACCCAACACCAAAGCACTTGGAAAGGGTTTGTCGTAATCGTAACGCTGAATGACCTCGCCTCTTTCTACCACTTCGAGCACCTCTGCACGAGAGATATTCCGTGTAATCATCTTTTCCAGCGTGTGTTTCCGCCAGATGATGTTGCCGTCAGAGACTGCTTGCTTGAATAAGGTGGTGTCGAAGGGTGGCTCCATGATGTGCGGTTAAAATCTCGTCCGCTTCCAGCGCGGGAATGACAACAGCGGTATTAAGGAGAGTTTAGGATCAAAAATGCTCTCCGAATTTTTCATCAAACTCTTCTATTTTCTGATGAAGATCCTGAAGAATATCTAGGTCTTCTTCTATATCTATTTCTTCGAATTTATGGTAAACTCCACTATTTTCCGCTGTAGTTTTCACCTTGAACACATTTTTATCTTTCGTTGAATACATTTCTGTCCAATCTACATGGGCATACTTATTTCTTATTTGGCATGCACTTATTAGGTTTGTTTCTAGGCTACTCCACGTCTTTTCGATTTCCTTTCCTTTTTCATTAAGGGTCGACAACCAAATTCTATACAACTTGCCCAACATCTGTATTTTGCGAGACATACTCATATCGACTAAAAAAAGATAGGCAATTTCGTCTCGGCTTTCTGAGGCGCTTAGCTTTTCCTTGAGAAGAAAATCTATCTCACTTTCAAGAGAATTAAACTCAATAATTATCCACCCGATTGAAGGTGCCATATCATTTAAGCGCTCATTGCGTTCTTCCTCCCCTTCAAGAGCACTCTCAACTCCATAATCAGAATGTCGAAATTTTGTCTTAATCGGATTCGTTTTCATATTTTACAGCAATTAATTTTTGTTGCTGTTGGCATCCCTACCAACAGCAAGCGTAGAGTGAGTGAATGTGATTTTTACCCCATATCAGAAAGCACTGTGAACCTTTGCCACCTCCGCCAGTTCCAGCCGCAGGCTCAAAGACTTGAACAGCCCTTGTAACTCAGCCACAAACTCCCCTCGCTTGAACTCATACTGCTTGATCATCGAAACACTGCGGGTTGTCCGCTTGTGCAGGTCAATCAGTTGGGTCAGTTTTTTTGCCGCTGTTGGCGTCCCCGCCAACAGCAAAGGCGGAGTGAGTGGCCCAGCGAAAGACGGCGTTCCCTTCAACGGCTAATTGTTTTATTCAGGTTTGAAGCATTTTGTCCATCGCTCTGAGTCTGACATTTCTCCCTGTCGCTTGCTGTTGGCGAGGACGCCAACAGCGGCAAAAGGTCGTAGTGCCAAGTTCTCGATCAGTTCGGCGATCCTGATCTGTCAGGCGGCCATTGGGTGCCTTTTGCCACTGTTGGCATCCCCGCCAACAGCGGCAGTTATACTGTACCCCTCAGATGTCAGTTTTGCATGAAATCTGTTATTTCAATTTTTTGAACTCTTGCAGGCCTGCATAGAATCCTATTCCAAACAACAATGTGATTAATCCTGCGAAATAGGGTATGAATTCAATCATTTTTCTTGATGTTTAAAAGTTTTAAGTAAATTCCGAAAGCCAGTATAGAAGGCACCCAAATACCAATGAATATGGCAGCGGTTGCTTCTCCTTTGAAATACAATATTTCGGAGAAAATAAGCGAAAGAAAGGCTGAGATGAATAACAGTTTATCCGTTATCGTGAACTTTGTAAACATTATTTCAGTGATTTAAAAAATTTTTGTGAACTTAAGAACGGGCGAAAAACAAGTTGTGAACTTTAACTTTAGTTTCTAATCAATTTTTTGCCGCTGTTGGCATCCCCGCCAATCCCGGCTCGTCGGAACGGAGTGAGCATCCAAGCGCAATACGGCAATCACCCCTCCCGCTCCAACCAAAACTCCGCGCTCACCCCATCCGCCGTCTGCCTCGTGCCGATGTACCTGAACCCACCCTTGACCAGCACCCGCTGCGAGGCCGCATTCTCAGGGTCGGTAAAAGCCACCAAATGCTGCGCGGACGACTGCTGAAAACAATACCCACTGAGCGGCGGCACCAACTCGCTGGCCAAGCCCTGCCCCCAACATTCGGGGGCCAAGATGTAGCCGATTTCGTACTCCTCGCTGGCCACATCGTAGCCCACCTGACGGGCCACACAAAAACCTGCAAACACCCCGTTTTCCTTCAACACCAAAACAAAAGTACCCAATCCCGGACGCTGCCGAGCGTATTCTGCCCAAACCGCCATTCGCTCGCGGGCTTGCTGCTCTTCCGTAAAAGGTGTCCGGACGTAGCGCATGGTTTCTGGGTCGCTGAGCAGGCGGTACAAGTCACTAAAATCCGAATCGGCGAGCGGGCGAACCCTTAGCCGGGGTGTTTCAAAAATAGTCATCTTGAACGTGTGGTGAGTGCTGCTTTCGTTCATAGTTCATCCCTCATCGTTCATAGTTATTCACAGCCCCTTCAACTCACTCACCAATTTTGTCAACATATCCTTCGCGTCGCCGAACAACATCTTGGTGCGGGGGTGGTAGAACAGTTCATTTTCGATGCCCGCATAGCCGGAGCGCATGCTCCGCTTCATCACGATCACATTTTTAGCCTCCCAAGCCTTGATGACGGGCATCCCGTAGATGGGGCTGCTGGGGTCGTTTTCGGCGGCAGGGTTCACCACGTCGTTGGCACCCACCACGATCACCACGTCGGTGTTGGGCAATTGCGGGTTCACCTCGTCCATCTCCACGAGTTTGGGGTAGGGTACGTCGGCTTCGGCCAGCAGCACGTTCATGTGGCCCGGCATACGGCCCGCCACCGGGTGGATGGCGAAGTTGACCTCCACACCTTTGGCTTCGAGGCTTTTTTCAAATTCGTGGCAGATGTGCTGCGCCTGCGCCACCGCCAAGCCGTAGCCCGGCACGATGGTCACTCTGGCCGAATACGCGCAGAGGATGGCCGCATCCGTCAGGCTGATTTCCCTAACCGATTGGTCGCCAGCGCCTTTGGTAGATGCCGCGCCGCCACCCCCGAAGGAGCCGATGATGACGTTGAGCAGCGAGCGGTTCATGGCTTTGCACATCAGCACGGTGAGGATGGTGCCCGCCGAGCCGACCAAGATACCGCCCGTGAGCATGACCTGGTTGTTGTACATGAAGCCGCCGAAGGCAGCAGCCATGCCCGTGAACGAGTTGAGCAACGAGATCACCACCGGCATATCCGCGCCGCCGATGGGCATCACGAACAGTACACCGTATACTAGGGAAAGGCCCAGCAAAATCCAGATGGCTGAGTGGCCCAGCACTTCTGGCGAAGCCACGCCGACGGCCAGCACACCGAAAATCAGCACCAGCAGCAGCAGGTTGAAGTAGGTGAGTAAGCGACCGCCGAGGTCTTTGATTTTTTCGTCCAACTTGCCGTAGGCCACCACGCTACCGGCAAACGACACCGCGCCGATGACCATGCCGAGGTACACGATGAGCCGAAAACCGAGGGTGCTTTCACCTTCGTGTCCGCCAAATTCAATGACCGAGATGAGCGCGGCGCAGGCACCGCCCATACCGTTGAAAAATGAGACCATCTGCGGCATGGCGGTCATTTTCACCCGCATCGCCATGAGGTAGCCAATGACGGTGCCGAGGCCCATCGCCGCTACAATCCACGGGATGTTGCCGATGAGGTGGCCCTCCGCATTTTCGTGAAAAAAGATGGTGGCCACGATGGCGAGGCCCATGCCGACTGCCGCCAGCAGGTTGCCGTTTCGGGCCGAGTCGGGGCTGCTGAGGCGCTTGAGGCCGATGATAAAGGTGATGGAACCAACTAAGTAGGAGAGTTCGAGCAAAAAAGTGGACATTATTATTCGTTAGGTTGATGAGGTTGATGGAGAAAGTTGATGAGGTTGATGAGGTTGATGAGGTTGATGAACCCGACAATTTTATCACCTTCATCAACC
>JAYSUY010000089.1:0-6451 GCA_043718855.1 Saprospiraceae bacterium
CAATATGGTCAATATGACCGGACGATAACTTTGACTCCCGTAACTTTGTAGCAAAATTTTATCCATGAAAAAATCACACCTCATCGCTATCGCCATCATCGCTGTCGCCATCGCTATACTCATCTCGGCCAGCAAAGACGTGACCACCTATGCCAGTTTCGCTCAGGCCTCCAGCAGCGGCGACAAGGTGAAATTAGTGGGCCAACTCGTGAAAGATCGGGCAGTGGAATATGACCCGGAAAAAGACCCCAATTTCTTGGCTTTTTACCTCAAAGACGAAGCGGGAGAGGTGCGCCGCGTGGAACTCCACGCCAGCAAGCCGCAGGATTTCGAGCGCTCCGAATCCGTCGTACTCACCGGCACGATGAAGGGCGAGACTTTCGCCGCCTCGGATATGCTGCTCAAATGCCCCTCGAAGTACAAGGATCAGGAAATTTATGTGCGGGAAAAGGGAAGTTGATTGGTGATTGGTGATTGGTGAAGTGGTGACTGGTTGATTGTTGATTGGTGACTGGGCATACCAATCACCAATCAACCAGTCACCAATGTAACTTTGCCGCTTTCATTTCACCCGCTTTCCGCCCATGCACAAGTTCACCGCGTCGCTGCTGCTCAGCAGCCTTCCGTTTTTTTTCCTGACTGCACAAACCCCTGCCGCCGCGCCCGCTGGGGCGAAAATCCACTTTCAAATATCTGGGCTAAAATCACCTTCGGCCGTCGTCGGCTACTACTACGCCGGCGATATGTTCCGCAACGACTCGGTGGCTGTGGACACGCTGACGGGGCGTTTCCAATTGATCCAACCCAGCCTGACGCCTGGCCTGTACTTCGTGGGAGCAGGAGGCACGCGGCTGTTCGATTTTGTGGTCACTAACCCAATCGACCGTTTCGGCGTGCGCGGCAGTATGGCGCGGCTTGATTCGCTCATCGCTGAAGGCTCGGCAGAAAACGCGGCATTTTTCGAGTTTGAAAGAAAAAGGAAAGCCGTAGAGGCCCGCATGGCGACCAAACGCTCGATGTACGAGATGGTGCAACGAGCCACCCAAAACGACCCCCGAAGCCTTGCAGCCGCTGCGCAAAGAGATGCAAAAATTGATTCAAGATGTGGATGCGCTGGGCCGCGATTTTCAGCGGCAACACCCGACTCACCTCTACGCGCGGATGTTGCGATCCATCGAAGTGCCCGATGCCCCGCAAAAAGTGAAAGCCAGCAAGAACCCCAAAGCCGCACAGATCTGGGCGCAAACGCACTACTTCGACAATACCGACTGGCGCGACTCTACGCTATTGCGCAACAACCTGTGGCCGGTGTTTTTTGATAATTTTTTCAACCGGCTCACTGCTCCGCAGGCCGACTCCATCATCGCTGCTGCCGACCATATTTTGAAAAAAATGCCCAAAAATGGGCCGTTTTACCAATTTTCGGTGCTGAACCTAACCAGCAATTTCGAGCAGAGTACTTTTCCCGCTGCCGACCGCATTTTCGTTCACATGGTGGATTTTTACCAAAAAAAGGACGACACCCCGTGGCTTGATGCCGCTACGCTGCTCCGCTTGGAGTACAAAGCCGAGGTACACCGCCCGACGCTGACGGGAAAAATAGCCCCTGCGCTGGAACTGCCCGATGATACTGGCAAGATGGTGTCGCTGCACAGCATCGAAGCCCCGCTGACCATGCTGGTGTTTTACAGTCCGCTCTGCGAACACTGCCAGAAATCCATGCCCAGCATCTACCAGACTTGGCTCGACTACCGTTCCAAAAATGGCATGAAAGCCATAGCAGTGAATACAGATGACCAGCAGCAGCACTGGCAGAAATTTGTAGCGCAGCAGGGTTGGGAGTGGACCGATCTGTCAGACCCAGCAGGCAAAAATGTGGCGATGGAAAAAAACTACGGTACCTTCAATTTGCCCGTGATCTTTATCTTGGACAAGGACAAAAAAATACTCCTCAAGCGCGTAAAACCAGAGGAGTTGGGCGAAATGCTGGGCAAGTTGAGGTAGTGGAAAATTGAAAATGGAGAATGGAGCATACCGTCTCAATTCTCCATTTTCAATTCTCCATTACTTCATCTTCCATTATTTTTCATCGCACCAGCGTCGCAAATCCCTTGTACTCATAGGGCGACCCCCTCGGCCCGGTAAACCTGACCACCACGACGTACACTCCTGATGGCGACACCCCGCCCGTGTTTTTTACCCGCCCGTTCCAAGCCACATCGGGGCTGGTGGTCTCGAACACGAGTTCGCCCCATCGGTTCCAGATCAGCATACTGAAGTTGTCCACACCTTCGAGGTAACCCTTGCCGAGGAAGCCGTCGTTGTTGCTATCGGCGTTGGGTGTGAAGGCATTAGGCATGTACCAGCGTATCTCAGGGCGGATGTCGAGCACCTTGCTCATCGAATCTTTGCAGCCAGCCGGGTGGGTCACGATGAGCCGAATTTTAACCAAACCCGTATCTGGAAAAGTAAAGGTGGGGTTCTGCTCGGTGGTGTAGCCGTACTTATCGAAGGTCCAGTTCCAGCGGTTGGCCAGCAGCGAGAGGTCGGTAAAAACCACCGTACTGTTGAAATTGCTGAGCAGCGAGTCGGGGTCGCAGGTGAAATTGGCTGTAGGCGACGGCTCGGCGCGGATGAGGCGCGGGAACGTATCGGCGATGTAGCAGCCAATGGGCGAAGTGATGGCTACAGTCACATCGTACAACCCTTCTTTTTCGTAGAGGTGAGTGGGACTGATCACACCTTCGCTGGTGCCCCCGTCGCCAAACGTCCAGACGATTTTGTACGTCTCGTCAATGGGAGTGGACAGATTGGTGAACGTGATGTTGGCAGGTGCGCAGCCTAAAAACTTGTCTGGACTGATGATGATGAGTGGCGGCGCGGGGAAGTAATTGATGGGTTTTACCACTACATCGCTACATCGGTTCATGTCAGTCACCCTGAGGCGCACCGGATGATCACCAGGTATGCCATACTTGTATGTAGGGTTTCGTTCGTCCGAGATGCCACCTGGTACCCCAAAGTTCCAGTCCCACTGGTTGATGCCGCCCTGACCAGTGGACAAATCCGTGAACACCACCGGCCCGGCTACACACGTGTCGTACACGTAGGAGAAGTCGGCCTTGATTTCCGGAAAAATATTGACGGTGATGAAGGCTGAATCGGCGCACTTCAACCCTGGATTGATGAGCATTTTGCCTGTGTAAGTGCCAATTGATGGAAATGTGATTGTTGCATCGCGGAGCGTGTCTCTGGCGATGGTGCCGTTTTGCAGGTCAAAAGTCCACTCATAATTTTTGATGCTGCCGGGAGAACCCTTGCTCTCGTTAATAAACTTCACTGTCAGATCGCCACACGACTGCACCACATAGCGCTTCGGCCCCACTACAGAGTCGGCTTTTATTCCAGCAAAAACTTCTGGCACACAGTCAGTTACGTTAAATTGAAACTCCCTGCGCAGTACCGAGAGCAGCACACCATTGCGGTATTCCTCCACCTGAACGCCTACCACAAACTGCCCCAGCGTGTTGGGCGAACCCGTGATGAGGCCCGTAATGCCGTTGAGCGTCACTTTCGGATCGCCGCCCATTGGCTCATCAAAATCGTAGGTGGGCTGGGTGAACACCACCTGATCGAACGGCGGCGCACAAGGCGGCGTCGGTACTGCGCCGTTGCAGCCCGTCACACCCGGAGGACTTAGAATGGGGCCACCGCCAGCCAGCGGAGCAAAAAAACTGTAGAGTAACAAGTCGCCGTCCACATCAGTCGCCGAGTGATCGAAGTCGATAGGGAAATTATTGCAGATGATGATCGGCGGAAAATTCTTGAACACCGGGCTGTTGTTGCACGACTTCTGCGCAGCCGGGCTGAGTTCGGCATAGTAAGTGGCCCCTACCCCACCCGGATCAATGATGTTGGTGATCGAATTGTTGCGGCAACAGCGCTGATAAACAATGAAGTAACTGTCCACTTCATCCACTGGCAGTTCGCGCTCAAACTCGTAAACACCTTCCTCCACGCACAAATTCGGGATGTTGGAGACACAATCTGGCGGCACGGGAGTCAGGTTGGTGATGTTCTGCGTAAACACTTCAAAAACCTCGTACTCAGAGTTGCTCTGGTACGAACCCTTGTAGATCGCCATACTGGCCGGGTTGTCGTATGGTGCGCCCGCACCCAAGCAGTCCCGGTACATGATCATCTTAAATTTGTAGCGATTGATGCCAGGAGACACCTCACCCAGACACTCGTAAGTGATCACCCCGCCGATGATGTGTCGCGCAGCAAGGTCGTAAGGCAAGAAATAAAGGCAAGAGATGATCGCAAAAAACCGGAGCATTGGATGTGTCATGTGTCGGATATTGGATGGCTAAAGAAGTATGAGGCTATTGATGTTGAAAATTTGTCTGATTTTTGACCCCCAAAAGTACACGCTCCATCTAATTGTGCAATTCTCTGCCCATCTATGTTCCTGCTACGCGACGACATTTCTGACATCAGCCGCATCATTCTCGATGGTGGCATCATCTGCTACCCCACCGACAGCATCTGGGGCATCGGCTGCGACGCCACCAACGAAGCGGCCATTGCCCGCATCAGCGCCCTCAAAGGCCGTGCGCCCGAAAAGGGTTATGTGCTGCTTGTGAGCAGCATCGAGATGCTCAAACAATACGCCCTCAAGATACACCCACGCTTGGAGACGCTGCTGGCGCACCACACTCGCCCCCTCACCGTGATCTACGACCGCAACACGGGGTTGCCCGATTTGGTAAAAGCCCCTGACGGCTCAGTAGCCATCCGGGTTGCACAGGACGAATTTTGCCGCGAACTCATTGAAGCCGTAGGCCGCCCGCTGGTCAGCACCTCCGCCAACGTGAGCAACGAGCCCTTCCCGCCCACCTACGGAGCCATCAGCAGCGACATACTCGGGGGCGTGGATTATGTCGTGAAATACCGGCAAGACGACCGCGAACCCGGCGAACCTTCCTCCATCGCTAAACTCGACAAGCATTTGGAGTTGGAGTTTTTTAGGGATTGAGGGTCACCACATCCGCCACACACGGCAACAATGGGACGCGGATCGAACGGATTTAACGGGTAAAAACAGATTTGGGGAAAATCCGTCCTGATCTGTTAAATCCGTTCGATCCGCGTCCCGTTGTTGCCGTGTGTGGCGGCTTCGCAAAAACCCCGAAAGGTGCCTTGTTTTATTATTCATCGTTCATCCTTCGCAAATGCATCGCTTTCCTCTTTTGCTCCTCGCCGCGCTGCCGCTTTTTTTGGCTGCGCAAAATTCGCACCCCACCGCTGCTTTTTGGCAAAACATCAAGGACAACGATGTGCAGGCCGAATCCGCCGACCGGCTCATTATACCCCAAGCCTACCGCGCCCTGCGCCTCGATTTTTTTCAGATAAAAAACCTGCTGCTGGCCGCGCCCACCGAAACCGATGTGCGGGCGGGCGAAGCCCCGCTGGAAATTGCCCTGCCCCTGCCCGGCGGCGGTTTCGAGCGCTTCCAAGTGTGGCAAGCCGAGGTGATGCACCCCGACCTCGAAGCCCAATACCCACAGATACGAACCTACATGGGCAAAGGTTTGGATCGGCCCCAAGTTCTGGTGCGGCTCGACCACACCCCAGCGGGTTTCCACACCATGATGCTAGGTACTACAGGCGGGCAGGTGTTCATCGACCCCTACGCACGGGGCAATTCGGCGGACTATGTGTGCTACTTCAAGAAAGATTTTACCCCAAAAATCGGCGACACGTTTGCCTGCGGCGTAGAAAGCCAGCAGGGCGACACCTCCGTGCCCGCCGCTAACCAGACCCGGGCTGGCGATTGTGGGAAATTGCGGAAATACCGCCTCGCGCTAGCCTGCACGGGCGAATACGCGGCTTTTCATGGGGCTGTGACCGGCAACCGCGCACCCGCGCTGGCCGCTATGGTGGTCTCCATGAACAGGGTGAACGGCGTGTTTGAGCGCGACGCAGCGGTGCGCATGGTGATGGTGCCCAACGACAGCCTCCTCATCTACACCGATACGCTCACCGATCCCTACTCCAATTGGAGTGGCGGCACCATGCTGGGCCAAAACCAGACCACTTGCAACAACGTGATTGGCACCGCCAACTACGACGTGGGCCACGTATTCAGCACGGGCGGCGGCGGGGTCGCAGTTTTGAACTCCCCGTGCAGCGCCTCCAACAAAGCCAAGGGCGTGACGGGCGGCGCCAACCCCGTAGGCGACCCCTTCGACATCGACTATGTGGCGCACGAGATGGGCCACCAGTTTGGCGGAAACCACACCCAGTACAACCCCTGCAACCGCAACAACGCCACCGCCGTAGAGCCGGGCAGTGCATCCACCATCATGGGCTACGCGGGCATCTGCTCCCCCAATGTGCAGAGCAACAGCGATGCTTACTTCCACAGTACCAGCCTAATAGAGATCGG
>JAYSUY010000881.1:0-9220 GCA_043718855.1 Saprospiraceae bacterium
GTATGTCGTGTCTCCCCTTCCGCCTCGGCGGAGAGGGGCCGGGGGTGGCGTTGTCAAACAACAACACAACCTACTACCACCTTCGCATGACAAAATCCTTCCGCAACTCCCGCCTCACCCACATCACTGGCCTCCTCCTCGCCATATTCGTCTGGCTCGCCAACAACAGCAATCCACCCACTGGCCGCACGGGCGCACCGTTCGACAACGGCACTTGCAACGACTGCCACAGCGGAGGCAATTTTAGTGGCACGATCGAAGTGACGGGTATGCCCGGCACTGTCCAGCCTAACATGACCTACCCGCTCACCATCACCATGACTCCTACGGGCGGCGGACCTGTGCGCGGCGGGTTTCAACTCGTGGCAGTGGCCAACGACAACAGCAACTGCGGCAACCTCGCCAACAGCAATGCCCAGTCGGGTACAGAGTTTTTCAGCAGCCGCGAATACTTGGAGCATCGCGGCGGCAAAAATTTTGGCGGAAACCCCGTTTCCTGGGACTTCACTTGGGCATCGCCCGCCAGCGTACCGGGCAACACGATCAAGTTCTACATGATCGGCAATTTCACCAACGGCAACGGCGGCACGAGTGGGGACAACGCCATCGCAGCCCTCGAAACCTATATGTTCGCTGGCCCACCGCCCGTCACTGTCAGCATTTCCGCCAGCACCAACGTAAGTTGCTTTGGTGGAAACAACGGCAGCGCCACCGCCGAAGCAGACGGCGGCACCCCGCCCTACACTTACAAGTGGAGCAACAACCAGACTTCGATCACCGCCATCAACCTCATCGCAGGCACCTACACTGTAACAGCCACTGGCAGTGGTGGCAGCGGCACGGCTACCGCAACAGTCGTCATCACACAGCCCCCAGCCATCACGCTCAGCACCACCGTGTCGGGCAGCATCACCTGCATCAACAACTCGGTGGACGTGACCGCCACCGTGGGCGGTGGCGCGGGCGGCTTCTCTTTCGCATGGAGCAACGGCGAAACGGGCAACCCAGCTACCTACACCAACCCCGGCCCGGCCTCTCTGGTCGTCACCGATGCCAACGGCTGCACCAAATCCACCAATTTTACCATCACTTCCAGCCTCACGCCGCCAGCGGCGGCGGCCAGCAGCACCAGTTCGTTCACCTGCACCAACAATGCCACCATCTCGCTGAGCGGGGCAGGATCCTCCACCGGTGCCGGTTTCAGTTACGCTTGGTCAGCCGGAGCGGGCGGCAGCATCGTGTCGGGCGGCACCACCCTCACCCCTACGGTGATGGGCTGCGCCACCTACACCATCCAAGTGAGCAACATCAGCAACGGCTGCACAGCCAGCGCCAGCGTCACGCCCAACTGCGATGTGGTGCCGCCCAACGCCAGCGCAACGGGTGCTACCATCACCTGCGCTACGCCGACGGTCACGATTTCAGGAAACTCCACCACACCTGGCGTGACCTATACTTGGGCGGGGCCAGGCGGATTTACGTCCAATCAGCAAAATCCAAGCGTCTCGGCATCAGGGACTTACACCGTAACTGTGCGAAACCCAGTCAACAACTGCACCGCCACAGCCACCGCCAGCGTGACGCAAAACACCACGCCGCCCAACGCTACAGCCACTGGCGGCACCCTCACTTGTACCGCCACGAGCATCATCCTTTCAGGAAATTCGACCACTCCGGGAGTCACCTACATGTGGGCTGGGCCGGGCGGATTTACCTCCAACCTGCAAAACCCAAGTGTATCTCTCGTGGGCAACTACATCCTCACGGTGACGAACCCAGCCAACGGCTGCACGACCACTGCCACCGCTACGGCGATGCAAAACATCGTACCGCCCAACGCCTCGGCCAGCGGCGGTACCCTCACCTGTGCCGCTACGAGCATCACGATTTCGGGAAATTCGACCACCACCGGAGCCACCTACATGTGGACGGGGCCGAACAATTTTACCTCCAACCTGCAAAATCCCAGCGTCTCGGTGGTCGGCACCTACACCCTCAAAGTAACCAACCCGGCCAACGGCTGCACCGCCACCGCTACCGCTACGGCATTGCAAAACACGACACCGCCCAATGCTTCGGCCAGCGGCGGCATCCTGACTTGCACGGCCACGACCGTCACGATTTCGGGAAATTCGACCACCGCTGGAGCCACCTACGCTTGGGTTGGGCCGAACAATTTTACCTCCAACCTGCAAAATCCCAGCACCAGCACTGTTGGCACCTACACCCTCACGGTGAGCGACCCGGCCAACGGCTGCACCGCCACCGCCACCGCTACGGTGGGGCAAAACATCACCCCGCCCAACGACAGCATCACTCCGCCACCTCACTTCAACTGCCTGAACGACACCATCACGATTGATGCTTCGGCTTCCTCACAAGGTGCCATTTTTGATTACTTCTGGACGGCTCGCAACGGTGGCCACATCGTATCGGGTGATACCACGCTTACTCCGAAGGTTGATTCGGCTGGACGTTACATTTTGTTGATTACCAACACCCTGAACGGCTGTGTAGCCACTGATTCGGTCGATGTGACGCAAACTCCAGCAGTGACCGCCTCGGCTTCAGCCACCAACGTCAGTTGTTTTGGCGGCTCCAACGCCACCGCTACTGCCACCGGCGGCGGCGGCAACGGGGCCTTCAGTTTTGCTTGGAGTAACGGCGACACATCCGCCATCATCAACAACCTGAGTGCTGGCACCTACATCGTCTCCGTAACCGATGCCGACGGGTGTACAGCCTCTGCTACAGCCACCGTGACACAGCCCACAGCACTGGTCGCCAACGCTACCGCCACCGGCCAGACCGGAGTGGGGATCAACGACGGCACCGCCACTGCCGTCCCGACAGGCGGCACCGCCCCCTACACCTACCTGTGGAGCAACAATGGCACTACCCCCACCATCACTGGCCTCGCACCGGGCAACTACACCGTCATTGTCACCGATGCCAACGGTTGCTCTGCCGTGCAGACCGTGACGGTCAACGCCTTTGGCTGCAACCTGATGCTGATGGCTGGGTCCACCAACGTGACGTGCAACGGAGCGGCCAACGGCACGGCTTGGGTGAATGTCAATGGAGCCAATCTGCCCATCAGCAGCTACGCATGGACCGGCGGGGCCACCACACAGACTGTAAGCAACTTAGGCCCAGGCACCTACACCGTCATCGTCACAGATGCGGCCAACTGTCAAGCCGTGCAGAGCGTGAGCGTGAGCGAACCGACAGCCCTGCAAGCCAACGCCACTGCTACCGGACAAACTGGCGTGGGCCTCAACGATGGCACCGCTACCGCCGTCCCTACTGGCGGCACAGCACCCTACACCTACTTGTGGAGCAACAGCGCTACCACCGCCAGCATCAGTGGCCTCGCGCCGGGTACATACACCGTCGTGGTGACCGATGCCCAGTCTTGCAAAGCCCAACAATCGGTCACAGTCGCTGCATTCAACTGCAATTTGGCACTGAGCCTGACCACAATCAACCCAACCTGTTTTGGCCTCAACAACGGCTCGGTGACTGCCTCGGTGACTGGCGCAACGGGCGGTGTGACTTACTTGTGGAATACTGGCGCGACGACGGCCACCATTTCCAGCCTGCCCACAGGCGACTACACCGTCATCGTGACCGACGCGGCCAACTGCATGGCTTTCGATACGGTCGTCGTCTGGCAACCGACTGCGCTGGCAGCTGTGGTCAGCAATGTGGTGAATGTAGACTGCCCACTCAATTCGACTGGCTCGGCGGTGGTCACAGCCAGCGGTGGCACTCCGTCATACGCTTACATTTGGCCAGGCGGCGGCAACGGAACTGGCTTACAAGCAGGTACTTACACTGTCACAATAGCCGATGCCAACGCTTGCTTCGTGACCACTGCGGTAGTCATTGCTTCGCTCGACACCCAAGCACCAACCATCAGTTGCCCCGGCAACATCGTCGTCTGCGGAGCCGACATCATCACTTACTCTGTACCTGCGACCAGCGACAACTGTACGCCCAAGCCGCTGCCGGTGCTGGTGAGCGGCCAAGCCAGCGGTACCCCATTTTTGGACGGCGTGACCACTCAGGTGTTCCGGGCCACCGACTTGAGCGGCAACTCATCGACCTGTTCTTTTTCGGTGACCGTATACCCGATACCCGACGTGAAAGTGACAGATTACACCAACGACACCAACGGTCTTGGTTTGGGCTACATCAAGATACAGGTGTTGGGCGGCGCTCAGCCATTCGTGTTCGTGTGGTACAAGGACGAGGTGTTTTTTTCTAACGAGGAAGATTTGGACAGCCTCTCGGCTGGCGCGTACCGCTTGGTGATGACCGATGCAAATGGCTGTGTAGTAAACCAGTCGCCACTTATTATTCAGAACACCGTAGGGGCCAACGAGCCCTGGCAAATCGCCGGGTTGCGCCTCTGGCCCAACCCAACCCGCGATGCCTTCCGTCTGGAAGCCAACGGCTTGGAGATTGTAGCTGCTCAAGTGCTTACCCCTCAGGGCCGCTTGGTGCAAAACATTGAGCCAACAGAATTGGGCGGCGAGGTATCGGTTGCACAACTGCCCGCTGGGCTGTATTACCTGAAAATCATCACCCAACAGGGATGGCAAGGCGTGGTAAAATGGGTGAAAAGCGAGCAGTGAGCAGCGAGCAGCGAGGTGTGGAAACTAAGGCTCCACAAAAAATTGGCTCTAACTGCTCTGCCAGTTCGGATTATTTTTTAGAATTTTGTCAGCCCAAATTTCAAGGAGCAAAAGGCAAAGGCGCAAAAGCCAAGGGGCAACCAAGAACTGACAACTGATAACCAACAACTGACAACTAACAACTACTTAACTGTTAACCATTCACACAACTTTTCCACACTTATGTTGAAGAAACTACTGCTTCGCCAATGGGCACTCCTGCTTTTCGCAGCGATGGGCATCCAAACGGCATCCACCCAAACTTTCTTGACTGAGACCTTCAGTTCAGCTGCTGCGTTTTCGGCTTGGACCTCGGCCAACGGGGGCTCTGGCACCCAGCAATGGGTGCGCTCTACTGTGCCTGGGGTAAACTTCGGCTTCTCTACGGCACCGAAACCCTTCAAGTCTACCACCGCAGCCAATGGCTTCGCGTTTTTCAACTCGGATGCCAACGGTGAAAACGCACACGTCGCTACACTGACTTCGGCACCGATCAACTGCGCCAGCCAGACCAGCGTCCGCGTTCGTTTCCACAGCCAATATGCTGCCTTCAGCCAGGATGCATTGGCTGAGGTTCGTGTCAGCACAGACGGCGGCACCACTTGGACCGGCTATCAAGTGCTCTCGACCCTCACTGGCTTCCCCACCAATGCGGGTGCGTTCGTACCCGATGATGTGGTGACGGATATCGCTCTGCCAACGGCCAGCGGCAAACCATCGGTGCTGTTGCAGTTCCGTTGGACGGGCAACTTCGAGTACGGCTGGAAAATCGACGACATCGAACTGTACAATTTCGTGGCTCCGAAGGTGGACGTGACGTTCAAAGTTAACCTCTCGTCTGTTACGCCTTCTGCTGAAGGCGCACGCTTGGCGGGCACGTTCAACGGCTTCACCGACGACCTGATGACCAACGAAGGCAATGGCGTGTGGAGCATCACCAAGTCGATCTCCGTGGGCGATACCATCCGCTACAAGTTCAAAAACGGCTCTGGCGGCTGGGAAGCCGGCCAAGCCGCTTGCGGTGTGAGCGACGGTTTTGGTGGTTTTAATCGCCAATTTGTGGTAAAAGGTGCCATCACGCTGCCTACGGTGTGCCTCAATGCTTGCAGCGACTGTGTGGTGCCTTGCTCCGCCAATCCGACCAACAGCATCATCTGCGACAACATCGACACTTATGTGACGACCAAAAAACTCGGCCCACAGGCCACATGGTGGACGACTTGGAGCGGCACCGAAGGCACTACGGAAGACGGCATCGTGACCACTGAGCAGAAGGCTTCGGCCCCTAACTCAGTGAAAATCGTATCGACCGTTGCTGCTGGTGGCCCACAAGACGTAGTACTTAACTTGGGCAACAAAAGCACTGGCCGCTACAGCCTGAAGTGGAAATTTTTCATTCCAGCAGCCAAAAAAGCCTACTACAACATCCAAGAGGTGGTGCCAATCCCGGCAGCACCGCCTACTGGCAGCTGGAACTTGGACGTTTTCTTTGAAGCCAGCGGCGCAGCCCGTGGCGCAGTGGAGGGTGTCAACAAGTTCGCGTTTACTTTCCCCTATGCTACGTGGTTCACCATCGAGCATATCGTGGATTTGGACAACAACATCCTGACCTACCTCGTGGATGGAAAGATCGTGGGCAAAATCGCTTACCCCGACAAACTCGGCGGCATCGACTTCTATGGCATCGATAACACCCACCAGTTCTACTTTGATGATGTGGAGTACGTCACCCTGCCAGCAGTGGTTACCGATGCCAACATCTGCGATAAAGCAGTGGACCTCACACCTTACTTCGGCCAAGCCGCTGGTGTGACGCAAACCACACCGAGCTACGACAACACCAACGCGACCGCTTCTCCATACGACCCCGCAGTGGACTGCTGGGCAGAAGACGTGAATGCTGCGGGCGACGATATCGTGGACAACTCGCTTTGGTTCACTTTCCTCGGCGATGGCAACCGCTACCGCATCGAGACCGACTCTTGCTCGCCCAAATTCATTGCTGGTGGCGACACGCAGATGGCTATTTTTGATGGCCCCAACTGCCTTAATCTAAGCCTTTCTGCTTGCAATGACGACATTGCAAATGATGATTTCCGGTCTGGCATTGACATCGAAACCGAAGCTGGCAAGACGTACTACATCATGGTGGACGGCTTCAACTTCTTGGGCAACATATCCAAAGGTGACTTCTGCCTCAAAATCACGCAGACGCCAAGTGTGAGCTGCGCCGATGGCGAAGTGGGCACATTTGAACTGACCAGCCCTGCTGTCTGCTTTGGCACCAACATCACGGATATTCTGGTGCCAGATGCTGCATCGTTCATCATCCCGAACCAGGGGCCACTGTTTGGTATGGCTTGGTGCATTTCAGTTGCGCCGCTTGACCCAGCCATTTGGCCCGGCACATTGCCTACCAGCCAAGTGATCTACACGGGTTTGTTGGCCAATGTTTTTGAGGTATCTCTGCCCAACGACGGCACCACAGGCCTTCAGCCAGGCGTGTACTACCTCACTCCGTTGGTTGCTGGCGGTGCTGAGTTGATCGACCCTGCAGGCGGCGGCTTCCTCGACAACATCAGCGTGGACAATGGCTGTTTCTACATCGGCGAAGGCCAGCCCTTCCTCTTCTTGCCCGAACTGCCTGATCTTGACGCTACTGCGGACATCATAAAAGAGGTCGCCCCACCCGGCAACAACGGCAAGATCGACCTCACCCCTACGGGTGGTTTCCCAGATCCGACTGTAGGAAATGACCCAACGCTTTACGTCTTCACATGGAGCAATGGCGCAACAACGGAAGACCTCACTGGTCTTGCTGCTGGCACTTACACCGTCACGATCACCGATCCGACAGGCTGTGTATCACCGATTTCGCTTCCTTTCGTCGTGGGCAAAACCACTGGCACGGAAGACCCCGCTTCGGTGAAGTCGCTCAGCATCAGCCCGAACCCTACCACTGGTGCGGCTCAACTGAACCTGACGCTGGCCAACGCTGCTGAGGTGCGCATCGAGGTGACCAACACACTCGGCCAAGTGCTGCAGACCCTCAACATGGGCAATGTGAGCACGCTAAGCAAAACCCTCGATTTCTCCTCCATGAGCGCAGGCACTTACATGCTGCGGGTGTCTGTGGACGGCGAGACGGCTGTACGCCGCATCGTGGTGCAGAAGTAATTTTTGATTGACGCTACCGCCCATGCCTTGAATTGGCTGGGCTGAATATTGATGCGAGCCATCCCGAACATTCGGGGTGGCTCGCTTTTTTGTTTTGGATAGGACTTTCGCAAAACCCTGAAAGGGTTGAACGTGAATAGCCCCGGATGCAATCCGGGAGAGTTTAATGTGCGTTTAATACAACCCTGAAAGGGTTGAACGTGATAACTTTAGGAGCAAATCAACCTAAGTTCAACCCCTCCGGGGTTGCTTCCACATTCATTCATAAAACCCGGATTGCATCCGGGTCTATTCACATTTAACCCCTCCGGGGTTTTGCGAAAGTCCTATTGGGCTAAATTTCTCCCTTGCTCAACCGAGTGTCAGCGATTTACCTTTACCCAATATCTCTCTGCTCATGGACATCAAGCCTACCCTCTTCATTGGCTCTTCCCGCGAGGGCCTGCCCATCGCCGAATTGGTCAAAAAGCACCTCTCAGACTTCGCCGACTGCAAAATCTGGAATGAAGATGTGTTCGACTACGGCAAATCGTATCTCGATACCCTCATGGAACTGCTCAGTTTCTTTGAGTACGGGGTGCTGGTGGGTACTGCCGACGACCTCAGCGTAAACAAATCGAGAGGTGTAAAGCAGCTGGAAACCCGCGACAACGTGCTGTTCGAGTTCGGCTTGTTTTTGGGGCGGCTGGGACGCGAGAAAGTGTTTTTCCTGAAAGAAAGCGGCGCCAAAACGCCGTCTGACCTGCTCGGCGTGTCGCTCGCGGAATTCAGCGCGAAGGACGCGCCCGATTTGGAGGAGCAGATCAAGGAGCGTTGCGGGCGCATCAAAAAACAGATTGCTAACCGCTCCGGTATTTTCGATGGCGGCATTTTCCCTTCCGTACCGCTGGCCTACGGGTATTTTTACAATTCGCTGCTGCCGATATGCCGCCAGATGACCCTCACTCCGGTGGTGAAAGTGGCTGGTCAGGAACAGAAAATCGAAACCTTCAGCATCCAGGTGCTGATCCCCGATGATCTGCGCAACGACATGAAAGAAAAAGTGGAAGCAGTGAAAGCGCGGGACAAGTGGACGCAGGTGGAAGTGCCGACTTCCGCTACTCGTTCGTTCAATTTTTATGTGCAGGAATCCATGCTCGACCTGCAACACTTGGTGATCATGGACATCCCGACCACGCTGAACGCGCTGAACCAAACGATCCAAGAATTTGTGGGTTCAGGAAAAGTAGGCCGCAGCCTGAAGGAACAATTGGTGGAGCAGCGCGAAATCAGGCACTTCAAAAAAGTGGTGGACTACTTGGCCGATGTCAACACGTTCAGCAAAGGCAAAATCGTGACCGAAATCGTGGATATTTGAGTGGTGA
>JAYSUY010000882.1:0-9212 GCA_043718855.1 Saprospiraceae bacterium
CAACTTGGCTTTTTCGGGCGGCAGTCCTAATGGCACCATCCGTGCCTCGTTCACCCGTACCGACCACGACGCGGTGACGCTCAACAGCAATTATCGGCAAAACACCGTCAACCTCGGCGGCAACTTGCGCGTGTCGAGCCGCCTGAAGGCGGACATCTCGATGAACTACATCGATTTTTTTAGGAAAAACACGCCCTCGCTGAGCAACGACGCGGCCAACTCCTTCGAGAGCGGCATGGTGTACAGCCTGCCGCGCAGTTATCAGGGTGAAAATTTTGACTACCAAAACCCCGACGGCACCCGCAAAAGCCAGGCGGGCTGGCCCTACCTGTACGTCAACCCGCACATGATCTGGAACGTACACAACCACAACACCACGCTGCGCCGAGACAAGTGGCTCGGCTCGGTCGGCCTGCAACTGGATGCCACCAACTGGCTGAGCCTCAACGGTCGGCTGGGTGTGGACAACACGAACGACGAAATTGAGACCCGCCGAAAACCCATCGACATCACCGGCACTTTGATTGACGACGGCACGGGCTACCCCTCCAACTACATCGGCTACGAGCACCGCCTTGGCAAGCAAAAAGTGCTGAACGCGGAGGGCATGGTCAACCTGCATCAGGATGGCATCCTGCGCAACCTCAACGCCAGCCTGCGCCTCGGCGGGGCGCAGTGGCAGCGCCGCGACTACGGCATCGGCGGCATCGGCAGCAACCGCTGGCGCGACCCGCTGCTGTACGCTTTTTCCAACTACAAAAACGACCCCGCCAACCCCGCCGCCGCGCTGCCTACGCTGCAAGAGAATTTTTATGAAAAACGCATCAACTCCGTGTTCGGCTTTCTGGATTTGGGCTGGAAAAACTGCCTCTACCTCCAAGTGACCGGGCGCAACGACTGGTCCTCTACCCTACCGCTGGGCAACAATTCGTATTTCTACCCTTCGGCCAACCTCAGTTTTGTGGCTACGGAGGCGTTTCGGGAAGAAATCCCCAGCACTGTCAGCCACCTCAAACTGCGCCTCGCTGCTTCCCAAACCGCCAGCGACGACGAGCCGTACCAACTGAGCAAAATCATCAACTCCGGCGTGTTCAATGGGCAAAACACGGGTGTGCTGCCCAACCAAATACCGCCCATCGGCCTGCGCCCGCAACGCGCCCAGAGTTACGAAGGCGGCCTCGAACTGGGTGCTTGGGACGACCGCCTGACGGCTGACCTGACGCTGTACTACCTTCATTCCTACGACCAGTTGCTGGCTTCGCCCGTACCCAACTCGTCGGGTTTCAACGGCATCCGCATCAACACGGGCGTACTCGACAACCGGGGCGTAGAGGTGGTGATTTCTGCCAGGCCCATCCAAAAGCGGCATTTTTCGTGGAAAACGGGCCTCGTCTACGCCCGAAACCGCAGCAAACTCGTGCAACTGGACGCGGGTGCCGATCTGCTCGAACTCGCCAACGTCTGGAATTCCAACGGCCCTTCCATCTCCGTGAAGGCGGGCGAAGCCTACGGCACCATCGTCGGTTTCGATTATGTACGCGACGAGACGACGGGCAAACCCATCGTGTCGGACGACGGCAAATTTTACAAACTGACCGACACAAAGGTGCCCATCCGGGTATTCGATGACCAGGGAAAATTCCTGCGCTACGCCAACGCCACGCCCAAGTTCACGGGCGGCTGGACGAATGTGGTGACTTGGAAAAACTGGTCGCTCAACACGCTCATCGATGTAAAATGGGGCGGCGATATGTGGTTTGGCACCTACGCGCTGGGGCTGCAATCGGGCCAAAGCCCAGAGACGCTGGTGGAGCGCGAGGGCGGCGGCCTGCCCTTCACCCGTCCTGACGGCACGACGGACAATGTTGGGGTCATCCTCGACGGGGTGCATACTGACGGCCAGCCCAACCAAAAAGTAGTCCATTATTACTACAAATACCTCAACGCGGGCGGTTGGGGCCGGGCCAACACTGCCGCTGCTGTGCGGGAGAACACTTGGGTAAAATGCCGCGAAATCTCTTTGAATTATCAGTTTCCAGCCCGCTTAGCCACCAAGACGCGGGTTTTCCAGAACCTGACGCTGTCCGTGACGGGCCGCGACCTGTTTTACCTCTACACCACCGCGCCCGACCGCATCAACCCGGAGGGCAGCATCGGCGCGGGTAATGCACAGGGCTTGGAGTTTGCTTCGCTGCCGGGTATGCGGACTTTTGGAGTCAGTTTAAATGCTGGGTTCTAGCAGCAAAACACCTCGCACCAACCCCTCCAACAACAAAAACGGGTTTCAACACTCCATGTGCTGAAACCCGTTTTCTATTTTGATGCTTCATTGAGGCCCTACCCTTCCTCCTCTGCTGCCGTTTCCGGCAACTCACCAGCCCCCATCGTCGTCTGCTCCGCTTCGTTCTTTTTCTGCAAGGCATCCAGTGCGCTGTGTATAGATTCAGAAGGCGTGGGTATGTCGTTCACCGTCACCATGCTGAGTATGGCTTCAAAGATTTTATCCATCTCTACATCGCGGCGGGTGCGCTCTACATCTTCCTTATTTTGCATCATGCGATCCACTGCCGACTCAAATACATTGTCGGGCATATCAGCCATGCCGCCGCTCTGGAAATAACTCCTGATGCGGCCCATGAACGTGGCCCGTAACTCGCGCTCGTTGACTTCGATGCCAAACTCGGCTTTGATGTCGTCGCGGATGACCGTCCAGCGCAAGTTTTCGGCGAAAGCCGGAAATTCTGCATCGATGCTTTCGTCGGTGAGTGTGCCGCTTTCGTTGGTGATACGCAGCCAGCGTTTGAGGAATTTTTCAGGCAGTTCGATGGGGTTCAGTTCCATGAGCCGTTCTTGGAAACGGCGCATGAGCAGCGCATTGGAGCGTGCCTCGTAGTACTGAGTGATGCCCATTTTTAGGTTTTCGAGCGCACCTTCACGGTTGTCGGAGCCAAAATTTTCTAGGAAAAAAGCCTCGTTCAGTTCTGCTTCTTCCACACGGCTCACTTCTTCGATAGTGCCCTCGAAGGAGTCGCCCACCTCGCGGGGATCGTCGGCATCAAGGCTGAGGATGTACTTGCGGTACATCTCCTCTTTCTCGTGGTTTTCGATGCTTCGTGGATTGAAGCGCAGATTGTCGCCTTTTTTGAGGAAAAGCAGTTGGGTTTTCAACTGTTCGTCGGCCACATTGCTCATCAGCACGGTGATGGTGGTCTCCAAGCCGCCTTCTTTGGGCTGATTGCCGTCCAGTTCGCGGGACGCGATGCGCACCATGTCATTGTCCTGAATATCATTTTCTGGATTGGTGCGCTGGTTGCTGCGTTTACGAGATTGTTGGAGGTCGACCTCGGCCAATGCGTCGAGATCGCTGACGATCATGCGCTCGTAAGCCTCGCTTTTGTCCAAACCTTGTAGATCGAATTTTGGCACAAAGCCTACCTCGTACTGTACAGCGTACTCGTCTTGCAGTTGGTTGACATTGAAGGAAAGACGAGGTTGATCTTCCAGCGGGAGGGGCTGGCCCAACACATCAAGACGGGCTTCGCGTAGGTGAGCGACCAGTTGCTCGGCGAAGGTGTCCTGCATCATTTCGCCAAAGATGGAGTTGCCGAACATCCGTTTAATGTGATCCATCGGCGCTTGGCCAGGGCGAAAGCCTTTGATGGGGGCTTTTTGGCGATAGCGTTTCAGTTCGGCATCCAATTTGGGTTTGTATTCGTCGCGGGTGAGCGTCACGGTCACAATCGCGGAGGTGTTGTCTATATCCTGTCGGACAACCATGCTGTGTTGAGTTGTTGATTTATTGATTTGGTGATTTGGTGATGGGGTGATTTGTGGGTGGGCATGGCCGAATACCCAAATCAACAAATTTCAACAAATCCACAATTTTATGTGCGGGCGGAGGGACTCGAACCCCCATGCCTCACGGCGCCAGATCCTAAGTCTGGTACGTCTACCAATTTCGCCACGCCCGCAAGTGAAAAGTAATGAGTGAGATATGAACAACAAGCCGCTTTTCACCCTCTCACCCCTTTCCCCTCTTTCTCAAAAAGGAGGGCAAAAGTAGAATGTTTTGCCAGAAACCAACTGGGATGTGCAGAGAAAAATCCGTTAACAAGCGACAAACAAATTTGGCCGACCGGGACTTGTCACTAATTTTGTGAAATAAGCAGGTTGTTCAAATTACTCAATCTCCGAAGTCACTGAATCAACAAGTAAACGCATCAGGATATGAAGCAGGCCCACGACGCTGTCCATCAGCCCAACGAATTCACCATCACTTTTGAGCCGGAAGGCGCTGTGCCAGAGCCAATTGAAGATGTTGTGCCAGGTGCAAGGGAAGACGATGAGCAGAAGATTATCCAACGCGCTTACCGCCGTTTGCTGCGCTCCTTCAAGACATCGCCTGACAGGGCCGACCGCAAGAATTTGCGGGAGGCATTCGAGTTGGCTGCCACTTCGCACGGCGATCAGCGCCGCAAAACAGGCGAGCCTTACATTTTGCATCCCATTGAAGTAGCCCGCATTTGTGTACACGAAATGGGCCTGGGGCCAACAGCAGCGGTATGCGCCCTGTTGCACGATGTGGTGGAGGATACTTCGGTGGACATCAAGGAAATCGTAGCACAGTTTGGCGACAAGATTGGACGCATGGTGGACGGCCTCACCAAACTCGACAGCCTGCATGAATCAGAAAGCCCACAGGCCGAAAACATCAGTAAAGTGCTGAAAGCCATGCTGTTCGACGTGCGCGTGGTACTCATCAAAATGGCCGATCGGCTGCACAACCTGCGCACCATCAAGGGGATGCCGGTACACAAGCAACTGAAAATCGCTGCCGAAACGAGTACAGTGTACGCCCCCATCGCCCACCGCTTGGGGCTGTATAATGTCAAAAGCGAGTTTCAGGACATTTGCCTAAAAATTACGCACCCTGAGGTTTACCACGAAATCGCCAGCAAATTGGCAGAGACCAAACGCGCCAGACAAGCCTACATCACCGAGTTCATCGAACCGCTGATGACTTCACTGAGCGAAATGGGTTGGAACGTGCGCATTCATGGAAGGCCAAAAAGCATTTTTTCCATCTGGAACAAAACGAAAACCAAAGACGTGGCTATTGAGGATATCTACGATCTCTTTGCCATCCGCATCATTGCCAACGCGCCGCCGGAGATGGAAAAAACGGCCTGCTGGCACATCTACTCCATCGTCACCGACCACTACCATCCCATCACGGAGCGGCTGAAAGACTGGGTAACCAACCCAAAATCCAACGGCTACGAATCCCTGCACACCACTGTCGTCGGCCCCAACGGTCGATATGTGGAGGTGCAAATCCGCTCCGAGCGCATGGATGACATTGCCGAGAGGGGCTTCGCCGCCCACTGGAAGTACAAGGGAATCAAGCGATTAGCCAGTCGGGCCAATACTTTCGAGAACTGGCTGGGCCAAGTACGCGACATGCTCGACCACAACACATCGGGCAACGCGATGGAGTTCCTGATGGACTTCCAAAGCACCTTGTTTGCCGATGAGGTACACGTGTTCACGCCGAAGGGCGAGATGAAAATTTTTCCCGAAGGGGCCACTGCGCTTGACTTCGCGTTCAGCATCCACTCTGACGTGGGCTGCGCTTGCAGGGCCGTGCGCATCAACAACCGGGTGGCCCCGATTTACTACAAACTCCGCAACGGTGACCAGATTCACGTCATCACGGACAAAAACCAGAATCCCAGCGAGGATTGGTTGCAGCACGTGGTGACGGGCAAGGCCAAAAACCGCATCCGGCTGGCTTTGAAGGAAGAAAAACGCCGACAAGCGGAGTACGGCAAGGAAATTTTGGAGCGCAAACTGAGCAACATGAAAGTTTCGGTAGAGGAAAATGCCGACATGCTGGCCCGTTGGTACAATTTTCCCAGCCGCTTGGAATTTCTGAGCGCCATCCACCTCGCACAGGTGGATCTTTCGCAAATCGCCAAGCGGTTCCGTCCCGATGGGCTGCGCTTGGTGGAAATTGAGGTCGCTAAAGCACCCGTAGACCCCTTCCTTCTTGACCCCTCTGAGCCGCCAGAGCCACTCTTTGCGCGTCTCAAGCCTGGCGAAAAGCCGCAGGTGATCATCAATGGCGAACCTGGCAACCTCTACGCCTACACCTTCGCCACTTGCTGCAACCCAGTGCAGGGTGATGCGATTTTTGCCTACATTACTGCCACGCAGGGGATGAAAATACACCGCAACACTTGCCCCAATGCCAACAACTTGCTCGCCAACTATGCCCACCGGGTGATGAAGGCGGGCTGGGGCAACACGGCCAAGTCGGACTTTATCGCCGACATAGTGGTGACGGGCATCGACACTGGCCCAGGGGTGATCAATCAACTTACCACGCGCATCTCCGACATGGGGCTGAACATCCGCTCGTTCTCCATCTCTGGCGAGGGCGGCTACTTCGAAGGGCGCATCTCGCTCATCGTGGGCCACACGGATGTGCTGCAACGGGCGATGATAGAACTGCGGGGATTTGAGTGGGTGACTAACGTGAGCCGGGTGGAGTGAAAAACGGTGGACGGTGAGGGTAGGTTTTCATCAAAAAAGCCCCATGCTGCTGAGTACGGGGCTTTTTTGATGAAAATTTGGTGGCGCGAACGCGCTCACTTTTTTACCTCGGCCACTTCATAGTACGCCATCACCGCCACGATTTTCCACTGCCCATCCTTCAAAATCAGCGACCGGTGCTCACGGGACTTGGAGGCTTTGCCCACAGCATCGGTGAGCGTCTGGTCGTACATGGCAAAGGCCATGTTGGTCTGGATGATGGTTTTGAAATTGTCGACTGACAGTTTGGCCGTGTTCTTTTCGGCGGTGGCTGCGCCTTCTTTGATGGCCTTGTAAATGTTCGCCCAGCCGACCATGTTTCCCCATGTGCCGTCGGGATTCGTGTAGGCGAGAGTCTCGTTTTCATGCTGGGCGTGAGTGGCTACCCAAGCGTTGAGGTCAGCATCAAGCCAGGCCTGTGTTTCGGCGAGGCACACTTTTTTGATGGCCTCTTCTTGATTTTGGGTGAAGGCCGGGAGGGCGAGAAGGAGGGCGAGGGTGAGCGTAAGGAGGTGTTTCATTTTGTGTATCCAATTTTTATTGAAAAGAAAAAGTGAGTGATTTTGGGTGGAAAGGTAATCTACAACCTGCTCACTACCAAGCGTTTTGTCAGCACGGCGCCTTCCGAGCGGAGTGTCACGAAGTACAGCCCAGAGGGGAAGTCCAGAAGCGAGAGGGTGAGAGGGTGAGAGGGTGAGCCACCAGCTGCCAGTGATTGCTGCCATACTGCGCGGCCCCGCGCATCGAACACCGTCAACTCACCGCCTTTTTTTCCTAAATTTTCCATCCAAACCTGCACCTCTGCCGTCGCTGGATTCGGGGTCAGCCGCAAGTCCAGATTTGATACCTCGCCGAGGCGGGTTGTCAAATCTTTCGCCGCTTCTACCCATCCCATGCCGCTCTCAAACTTCAAACTTCGATCTTCAAACTCCGAACTATTGGCCCCGCACGTCACTGTCACCGTGAACGCACAGGTGTTGCTCCCACCACTGTTGTCTAAAGCCCGCCAAGTGTTGGTCGTCACGCCTTGCGGAAATGACGCGCCGCTCGGCAGCCCACTCAGCAGGAAAATGGACTGCACTGTGCAGTTATCGGTCGCTGTCGGGTTGGAATAGGTCGCCGTCGCACTGCACTGGCCCGGAGCGGCAGTCACCGCGATGTTGGCCGGGCAGTTCACAGTGGGTAGTTGCGTGTCCGTCACCGTCACTGTGAAAGTGCAACTCTTCGTCAAGCCGACTCCGTCGGTGGCTCGCCACACCACCGTGTTCGTCCCCTTCGGGAAAGCCGAGCCGCTGGCCAAGCCGCTGGTGCGCACCACTGTACCACCGGCGCAGTTGTCTGTAAATGTGGCGTTTGCGTAAGTCGCCACCGCGCTGCACAGCCCCACGTCAGTGCCCACCGATTGGCTGGCTGGGCAGGTGATGCTGGGCACTTGCGTGTCGTTCACCGTTACGCGGAAGGTACAAGTCTTGGTCAGGTTGGCCCCGTCGGTGGCCTTCCACGTTACTGTCGTGTTGCCCTTCGGGAAAGCCGAGCCGCTGGCCAAGCCACTCACCATCGCCACCGAGCCGTCTGCGCAGTTGTCTGTGAACGTGGGTGTTGTGTAGTTGGTCACCGCTTTGCAAAGCCCTGCATCGGTGGATTTGGTCTGGTTTGCGGGGCAGGTGATGGTCGGCAGCTGGTTGTCGTTCACAGTGACCGTGAAGGTGCAGAATTTTTTGTTGGCCGGGCTGCCCCCGTCGGTCGCTTCCCAGGTCACGGAGTTCGGCCCTTTCGGGAAAACCGAGTTGGGGGCCAAGCCGCTGATACGTGCCACCGTCACGCCTGCACAGTTGTCTGTGGCCGTCGGGGTGGTGTAGTTCACCACTGCGGTGCAAAGCCCAGCATTGGTGCTGCGCACCATGTTGCTTGGGCAGGCGATGGTGGGTATCTGCATATCGCTGACCGTGACGGTGAAGTTGCACACGGCCACCAATCCTGCCGCGTCGGTGGCTTGCCAGTTGACGGAGTGGGTGCCTGTGGCGAAGGCTGTGCCGCTGGCTTGGCCGCTCGTGCGCTGGATGCTCGCGCCTGAGCAGTTGTCTGAAAATGTGGGGTTTGCGTACGTCACCACCGCGCTGCACAAACCTGGGTCAGTGTTTTTGGCGATGTTGGCAGGGCAGGTGATGCTGGGCATCTGGCCGTCGGTGATGGTGACGGTGAAGGCGCAGGTAGTCGTGTTGCCGACAGCATCGGTGGCTTTCCAGTTCACGGTGCTGGTACCGCCGGGGAAGGTGGAGCCGCTGGCGAGACCGTTGGTGCGGACAAGGGCGATGGAGCCGGAGGCGGTGCAGTTGTCGGTGGCCGTGACGGAGTAGGTGACCGCCGAGGTACACACTCCCTGGTCAGCGGCTTTGCTGATGTTGGTGGGGCAGATGATGACTGGCGGGGTCACGTCTTTCAGGGTGACTGTAAACTGGCAGGTTTCGGTGTTGCCGTTGCCATCGGTGGCACTGAGGGTCAGGGTTTTAGCGTCGTTGTGGCCGCTCAAAACGGTGCCGCTGGCGGGGCTTTGGCTTTCTGTGATGCTGCCCGACGTGGTGCAATTGTCATTTTTGGAAACCAAAACGCGGGTGCCG
>JAYSUY010000883.1:0-9210 GCA_043718855.1 Saprospiraceae bacterium
GTGGCTGGCTATGATGGCATTTTCACATTGACCACGTTCGACACATTGACCACATTTTATCAATCCACCTTCAACTCCCAGGGCAGCCGCACCTGAATACTGCCCTGAGAGCGGTGCGCGTCGCGCAGCATTTTGTAGGTCGGATACAGGTCGCCCAATTCGGTGCGCACGAGCCAAGCCTTCACGTCGTCGTCGGTTTTCCCCTTTTTTTTGGTGTAGCGGTCAATGAACTGCTCCAGTCCCGTCTGAGAACCCGGGTATTCTACTTTTCGGTATTTTTCCAAGTTAGCGAGTTTAGCCGCAGCCGCAAGAGCACGGTTGAGACCGCCGAGGTCATCTACTAAGCCGATGGCTTTTGCTTTGGTGCCCGACCAGACGCGGCCCTGCGCAATCTCGTGGACTTCGTCGCGGGTCTTGTGGCGGCCAGTGGCTACTTTTTGGAGAAAATCCTCGTAAGTCGCGTCGATACGCGCCTGGATTAGCCTTTTTTCCTCCTCCGAAAACGCCACGAAGGGCGAGCCGAAGGCGGACATCCGCCCGGTGCGCACCGTGTCGTAGGTGATGCCAAGTTTGTTTTTCATGGTTTTGTCGAGCATCGGGATGAGGCCGAACACGCCAATGGAGCCGGTAATCGTGCCCGGCTCGGCGAAGATGCTGTCGGCCTGACAGGCGATGTAGTAGCCGCCCGAAGCCGCCAGGTCACCCATGCTCACCACCACTGGTTTGCCCGCTGCCTTGCAGAGCATGACTTCGCGGAAGATGTTTTCGCTGGCCAGCACACTGCCGCCCGGCGAGTTGACGCGCAGCACGATGGCCTTGATGTTGTCGTTTTTGCGGATTTCGCGGAGCATTTTCACATACTTCCCATCGTAGATGTCGCCCGGCTCGCCCTCCGTGCCGTCGTTGATGGTGCCTTCGGCATACACGATTGCGATCTTGTCTTTCACCGAAAAATCAGTTTTCGGGCCACCCTTCGCCGCAAAATAATCCTCGATGGCGACGCGGCGGAGTTTGTCTTTTTTGTCCAATCCGATGAGTTCCTTCATCAGGTCGAAGGCTTGGTCTTCGTGCGCAAGGCGGTCCACCAAATGGTTTTGGAGCGAGCCTTTGGCGCTAAGGCCGTCGAAGCGGTCAGCGATTTGGCGCAGTTCGGCCTCCGGGATGTTGCGGCTGGCGGCGATGTCGCGCATCAAGATGTCGTTGAGCGCCGTGAGGTACTCGCGCACTTGGAGACGGTTCTGGGGACTCATGCGGTCGGAGCGGTACGGCTCGGTGGCGCTTTTGAACTGCCCGGCGTAGAACACCTGCACCTGCACGTCCAACTTGTCGAGCATGCCCTTGAAGTAAGCGACTTGGCTGGAATAGCCCCGAAAATCGACCACCCCTACGGGATTGAGCAGCACCGTGTCGGCCGCCGAGGCGACGTAGTACGCGCCCTGGGTGTAATAGTGGGCGTAGGCGACCACGAATTTTTTAGAGGTTTTAAAATCGAGCAGCGCCTGGCGCAGCGTGGCGGCGGTGGCTTTGCCGGCCATGACGTAGGTGGCATTGATGAAAATGCCCTTGATGTCGGGGTCGTTTTTGGCCCTATGGATGGCCGCGACCATATCAGTGAGGCCCAGCACCCGTTCTTGGTTGAGGTCGAAGAGAGGCATGGGCGTGTTGTTGGTTTTTTCTGGTACCAAGTGTTTTAGGTCGAGTTCCAGCACGGAGTTGGGCTCTACGGAAACGGTGGTTTCTTCGGTGGCCTTGCCCGCGAGGCTCGTGAGCCAGCCAGCGCCGATGAAGAACAAGAGGCCCAGCGCGAGCGCGGTACCGAGGCAGGAAGCGAAAAGAAACTTGAAGAATTGAGACATGGTGCTGCTGTTAGTTGCTGGTTGTTGGTTCTTGATTGCTTGGGCCGAGAACCAAGAACCGATAACCAACAACCAAAAGATTGACCGACAAAGCAACCCAGATACCCTTCTTCGGTTTTGAAAATTAGATGAAGGAGGTTTTTTTGAGGATTGGGGGGAGGGATAGCGGGGCGTAATCATGCGAGTCTTGCGGGCCATTTCTCCGAAATCGCTACTTTTGACTCCCATCTCGCTGCATCCCACATCCTCCCTCCCATGCGTCGCTTTTTTTTCCAAAAACTGTTTGCCTCGTTTACCCGCCGTAGCCCGCAGGGCGAAGGCGGGTTCGCCCCCATAACTCATAACTCATACCTCATAACTCTACTGATCTTTTCCCCGCTCGCGCTTCTCGCCCAATCCCTCCAAATCACTAACGGCGCCACCCCACCCTTCACGCCCGATAACCTCGTCCGCAACGTGCTGCTCGGCGAAGGCGTGGACGTGACCAGCGTCCTATTCAAGGGCAAGCCCGTAGCGGTGGGCTACTTCACGGGGGGAGCGCAAAGCATTGGCATAGAGCGCGGTATCCTGCTCACCACCGGCTCCGCCGAAAACGCCACAGGCAACGGCAACACCCAGAACGACCTGAAAAACGGCAGCACCGCCAACGATTTCGACCTCAATGCCATCGCCACGAGTTTCCTTTTCGACGTTGCCGTGTACGAAATCAAGTTCGTCCCCACCGCCGACACCCTGCGCTTCCGCTACTGCTTCGCCTCGGAGGAGTACCCCGAATTTGCCTGCAAAACCTTCAACGACGTGTTCGCCTTCTTCATTCAGGGGCCGGGCTACCCTGCGCCCACCAACATCGCCCGCATACCCGGCACCGGCCAAGTCGTGAGTATCAACACCCTGCACCCCGCCGTGCCGGCCAACAACTGCCCCGCCGCCAACGTCCAGTTTTACAACAGCAACCTGAGCCTCGCCAAGCAGCCCATCTACGACGGATTCACCGACGTGTTCACCGCCCAAGCCATCGTCACGCCCTGCCAAGAGTACACCATCAAGCTCGCCATCGGCGACGTGGGCGACGACATTTTCGACTCCGGCGTATTCCTCGAAGCCAAAAGTTTTGGCACCGGCTCCCTCCAAGTCGAGTTGAGCACCCTCAGCGCAGATGGCACGCTCGCCGAAGGCTGCGCCCCCGGCACCGTCACGTTCAGCATCCCGAAAGCCATCGGCAAAGCCTTCCCCATCGATTTCAAAATCGGCGGCACCGCGACACAAGGCATTGATTATCAAAACTTCCCCGCCACGCTCAGCATCCCCGCCGGGCAAACCAGCATCACCGTGCCAGTCGCCGCGCTGGTAGACAACCTGCCCGAAACCGGCGAGTTTATCGCCCTCGACGTGCAGCGCGACCCCTGCAACCGCGACACCCTGCTCATTTTCCTCCGCGACAACGGCATCCTGCCCCCTACCCTACCTGCCGACACCACCTACTGCATCGGCAACGCCCAGCCCCTGCTGCTCGACGGCACCCTACCCCTGCCCACGCCGCCCGCCCCCACCTTCACGAACACTGCCGACTTCGCCGTGCCCGACGACGACAACATGGGCACCACCTCGCCCATCACCGTTTTTGGCGTACAGCCCACTGTGCTCGGCCCCGGCGTGATTCGCTCCGTGTGCCTCAACGCCACCCACCAGTGGATCGACGACCTCGATTTTTACTTAGTCAGCCCCGGCGGCCAAATCCTCGAACTCACCACCGACAACGGGCAAAACGGCATGAACTACACCGGTACTTGTTTCACGCCCACCGCTACCACCCTCATCAGTTCGCCCGGCCCTGCAGCACCCGCCAGTGCCGCGCCCTTCACCGGCAACTGGCTCCCCGAAGGCCCCTGGGCCGACCTATGGGACAGCCAAAACCCCACCAACGGCACCTGGAAACTGCAAGCCACCGACGACCAAATCACCTTCGCGGGCAGCCTGCTCGACTGGGCCATCACCTTCGAGCCGTCGTACGAAATCCACTACGCCTGGTCGCCCGCAGCCGGATTAGATTGCATTGACTGCCCGAAAGTTGTGGCAACGCCCACGCTGCCAACCGTTTACACCATCACCGCCACCGACTCCTATGGCTGCTCCGCCACCGACCAAATCGCCATCACGCCCCAGACCGAACTCGCCGCGCCGGCCGTCACCTGCGCTGGCGAAACCTCCACAACCCTCACCTTCGGCTGGACGGCCGTAGGTGGCGCAGCGGGCTACGAAATCAACCTCAACGGCACGGGCTGGGTGCCAGCCAATGGCAATTTGACCCACACCGCCACCGCCGTGCCGCCCGGCACCACGCTCAATATCCAGATGCGCGGCATCAGCACAGCCGCCGCTTGCCCAGCCCTCATCGGCACCGCCGCTTGTGCCAAATGCGCCAATCCGACGCTTCAATTGGCCTTCGTCAACCCCGACTGCAACGGCTCGGCCACCGGCAGCATAGCCATCGACATCGCCAGCAACCCCAACCCGCCCTACACCTTCGCGCTTGGCACGCAGAGCAACGCGACTGGCCTTTTTCAAAACCTGACAGCCGGGATTTACACGGTGACCGCCACCGACACAAAGGGCTGCTCCGGCACCCAGACTGCCCTGCTCCTCGACCCGCCCGCCCTGCAAGCCACCCTCAGCACCACCGCCGCCACCTGTTTTTCGGGAAAAAACGGCACCGCCACCGTGACTCCCAGCGGCGGCACCGGGGCCTACCAGTTTTTGTGGAACACCAACAACACCGTCACCCAAATCACCGGCCTCGCCGCCGGAACCTACACAGTCACCGTCACCGATGCTAAAAATTGCACCGCCACATTCACGGGCAGCGTCGGTCAGCCCCCCAGCCTCGCCGCCCAAGCCACGCCCTACGCCGTTGGCTGTTTCGGGGAAAAAACGGGGCGGCTGAAAGCGAAAATCAGCGGCGGAGCACCCGGCTACACTCTCTCGTGGAGCGGCCCCGCTGGCTACACCGCTCAGGGCGATACCCTCAGCCAACTCGCCGCCGGCACCTACACGGCCACCATCAGCGACGCAGCCGGCTGCACCCTCGTTTTTTCTGAAACCGTGACCCAGCCGCTCACCGGACTCACGCTCGCCCTCCCCGCCACATCCGACACGGTTTGTTTTTGGGGAAAAAACGGCACCGCCACCGTGACACCCACTGGCGGCAACCCGCCCTACACCTACGCTTGGGACGCGCCCGGACAAACCGCCGCCACCGCCACCAACCTCGCCGCCAGCCCAGCCTACCGAGTCACCGTCACCGACGCGAAGGGCTGCACGAAAACCGCCGAGACCGCCATTTTTGAAACACCCCAACTCACCGCCACCGCCACCACCCAAGACCCGCGCTGCTACAACGGCAGCGACGGGACGGCCACCGTCACCGCCGCCACCTACGGCACCGTGCCCGCCGACCTCGCCCAGTTGCAGTTTGTCTGGAACACTACGCCCGCCCAAGCCGCCCGCACCGCCACCGGCCTGAAAGCCAGCACCGCCTACGCCGTCACCCTCAGCGACGCGGACGGATGTACCGCCACCGCCAGCGTCAGCACGGGCAATCCCGCGCCGTTTTTGGCGGATGCCCAAGCCCTCGCCCCCGCGCCCTGCTTCGGCGAGCCGGGCGGCTCGGCCAGCGCCAGCGGCAGCGGCGGCATCCAGCCCTACGCCTACGCATGGAGCGCGGGTGGCGGCACCGCTGCGCAAGCCAACGGCCTGCTGGCTGGCACGTACCGCGTCACGCTCACCGACGCAGTGGGCTGCACCGCCACCGCCAGCACCAGCATCGTGCAGCCGACGGCTTTGAAAATCAGCGTTTTGAGCGCAGCGACAAAATGTTTTGGAGAAAACAGCGGCAGCGCGAAAGCCGCCGCCAGCGGCGGCACACCGCCCTACAACTACCTCTGGGCCGTCAACGGAGCGCAGCAAAAGCCCGAAGTCAAAGACCTGTACGCGGGCATCTACTTCGTCAGCATCACCGACGCGAACGGCTGCCGTGCCCTCGATTCGGTGAAAGTTGGGCAGCCCGCGCGGCTCACCGGCACCGCCCAAGCCACCGATGTCGCCTGTTTCGGCTCCCGCAACGGCAAAATCCAACTCGCTGGCTCAGGAGGCACACCGCCCTACCGCTACGCTTTGGACAACGAACCCTGGAACGGCTCCTCGCTGCAATTCGCCCTCCCGGCTGGCACCTACGTCCCGAAAATACAGGACCGGAACGGCTGTACTGCTGTGCTGCCGCCTGTCCCCATCGCCCAACGCCCCGCCATCGCAGTGGATCTGGGGCCTGACTTCGCCATCGATTTGGGCGAAAGCACCCAACTCTTCGCCACCGTCAGCCACGCGCAGAAACCCTTCCGCTTCTCTTGGCCCACAACCGACAGTCTCTGGCTGAGCTGCCTCAACTGCTATGGGCCGTTCGTGGATTCGCTGCTGTTCGGGCGGCATTTCACCGTGCGGGTGACGGATACGCTGGGCTGCACGGGCAGCGACCAAATTTTTATTTCGGTGAAAAAAGAGCGGCGCGTGTACGTCCCGACGGGCTTCTCGCCGAACGGCGACGGCAACAACGACCGTCTATGGCCTGTGGGGCAGGAAGGTGTACAAGTGCTTGATTTTCAGGTGTACGACCGCTGGGGGGAGTTGGTTTTTGAAGCCAAAAATTTTGCCTTGAACGATGCGAGTGCGGGCTGGGACGGCACGTTTCGGGGCGACGACGCGGCTGCTGGCGTGTATGTGTGGGCGATGGAAGTGGAGTACCAGGACGGGGCGAGGGAAAGGTTGAAAGGAGGGACGGTGCTGGTGCGATAAAGGAGATACGCGACTACCGCTATGGAAAATAACCGAGTGGTCAAGAAGCCTACTCCCCCATCCGCTTCGTCACCCCCACCATCACCCCAAGCACCCCATCCAACTGCACCCAGTTCTGCTCCGGCAAGTAGGTTTTTGAGATGGCGCCATCGAGGTACAGCGCGTTTTTACAGCCCAAATCTTGGAAGTAGGCGGCGAAGTCATGGAAGTTGACCTCCGTTTTTGACATGACGAACACCACCCTGCCGTCGGGCAATATGCCCACTCCGTTCCTGATGTGCAGGTTGGGCGAGCCTTTTTTGAAGGCTGGGTGAACCTTCCCATCGATCACGAGCATTGGCCCCGACTGGGTGGCGTACTGGATTTGCCCGTCGTCGGTGAAGGCTGTGGTTGGGCAGACGGCGGCTGTGCTGTCGGTTCTCCAACAAAACACGCCGTTCGGTTTGAGGTAAAAATTGCCCTCGCCAGCCAGCGTGTCCAAAGGCGTGACCTTTTTTCTTTGCTGGATAAAAAGCCCCTGCGGCCAATGCTCTGGATTGAACATGCCCGCGTTCATGGCAAATACGAGCGTTTGCTTTTTGCCCTCCACAAAAGTTTTGAGGTTCTGGATGCTGCTCAACACCTCTCCTTTGTCGTCCTTCCAGTACAGTTGCAAGTCCTGAGATTTGAGGTCAACGGTGTAACTCAGCATTCGCGGGTCTGCTGGTGGCTGGGGTTTGGGAGCCAGCGCGATTGATCCCGATATGGCCAGTGTCAGCAATGTTAATCCTGCGACTAACTTTTTGATTTTCAAATTCTTACTGTTTAGATGTTGAATGTCATTCACACCTCGCCCCTATTTTGCCCTTGTTGGCGTACTCGCCAAGGAGTGCTACTGTTCGTCTACCGCCGCTGCACCACCAAGTCCCCGTTCGCACTTCCCATCTCTGTCACCAGTCGGTATTGGTATACGCCTGATGGCAACTCCGGCAACTGGATGTCCAAAATTGGCCCGCCAGGCAGAATATCGCCTTGAAACAAGCGCCCCACATAGCGGCCATCGGCAGCATACAAATCGAGGTGGGCGCTCATGGCCTGCAACACTTGGATGTCCAAGAAAAACCGATCCTGCACGGGGTTAGGGTACACCCGCACGGATACGATGCCTTCCACATGGCGTGTGCCGCTCACGCAGGCCTCGGCAGGTACCGGCTCAGAAATACCCGGACACCCAGTTGGGCTGCTCATCGAAACGGTGTAAGTGCCAGCCACCTGCGCCGACCAAGATGGCCCGGTAGCGCCGGGTATCGAAACGCCACCCACAAACCACTGATAATCAGTACCCACAGGGGCGGTCAGTACGCATAGGTTGCTGACCTGTACCATCGGCACAAATAGTGGGTAGTTGGTCACCACAACGGAATTAGAGCCGAGGCTATTTCCGCAAATATTGCCGAGCGTGGCCGTGTATGCGCCCGCCGCAGCGACCGTGATGCTCGCCCCGGTTTCACCATTCGACCAGTTTACGGTGCAATCCGGGCAGATGTTGCTGGCCGTCAGTACTACGGTTTCGCCAGCGCAGAGGGCCGTTGAGCCAGTGGCAGCAACCGTTGGAGCAGTAGGTGCGGTGCTGGTGGTGATAGAGATCGCGTTGGAAATCAGGCTGTTGCCGCAGGTGTTGCCCAGCGTGGCCGTGTAAGCGCCAGCAGCAGCCACCGTGATGCTCGCCCCGGTTTCGCCGTTCGACCACTTCACCGTGCAATCCGGGCAGATGTTGCTGGCCGTCAGCACGACGGTTTCGCCAGTGCAGAGGGCCGTTGAGCCAGAGGCGGAGACCGTCGGTGCGGCAGGTGCGGTGCTGGTGGTGATAGAGATGGCGTTGGAAATCAAACTGTTGCCGCAGGTATTGCCGAGCGTGGCCGTGTACGCGCCAGCAGCAGCGACCGTGATACTCGCCCCCGTTTCACCGTTCGACCAGTTCACTGTGCAATCTGGGCAGATGTTGCTGGCGGTCAGTACTACGGTTTCGCCAGCACAGAGGGCCGTTAAGCCAGTGGCAGCAACCGTCGGCGCAGCAGGTGCGGTGCTGATGGTGACGAAGATGGCATTGGAAATCAGGCTGTTGCCGCAGGTGTTGCCGAGCGTGGCCGTGTACGCGCCCGCCGCAGCGACCGTGATGCTTGGCCCCGTTTCGCCGTTCGACCACTTCACGGTGCAATCCGGACAGACGTTGCTGGCCGTCAGTACTACCGTCTCGCCAGTGCAGAGGGCCGTTGAGCCAGCGGCAGAGACCGTAGGAGCAGTAGGTGCGGTGCTGGTGGTAATAGAGATGGCGTTGGAAATCAGGCTGTTGCCGCAGGTGTTGGCCAGCGTTGCCGTGTACGCGCCAGCCGCAGCGACGGTGATGCTTGGCCCTGTTTCGCCGTTCGACCAGTTCACCGTGCAGCCTGAGCAGACGTTGCTGGCCGTCAGCACTACACTTTCGCCCGCGCAGAGGATGGTCGAGCCAGCAGCAGAGAGGATTGCCGCA
>JAYSUY010000884.1:0-9205 GCA_043718855.1 Saprospiraceae bacterium
CTCGGCCCGACGCGGGATGTTGGACTTTATCATGAAAGCCTTCCGCTCCGGCGAAAGCATTCCCTACTACTCCGACGCGATGGTGAAGGTGGCATACCAACTGAACGACAAGCACACCTTGTCGTTCCACACCCTGCGGGCCGATGACAAGACCCGCCGCAGCGACCTGTCCGAGACCAATTACGACAGCAGCGATATCAAGTACGCCAACACGTACAGTTGGCTCACTTTGCAATCGGCGTACACGCCCAAGTTGTATTCCCGGACGCTGCTGTTCGGCGGGTTCAATGCCGAAGACCGCAACGGCTCCTACGAAAAGGACGAGTATTTGGTTTTTTCCTGCAATTCCAATTCGTCCACAATCATGCGCAGGCTTTTGATGATGCCGCCCGTGTTGGGGTGGGGTATTTCTGTTTTCCCGGTGGTCAGCAATTCGTGGATGCGGTCGTAAATCCACATCTCGAAGTAAGGGCTTCGCCAAGCGGTGAATTTCAGGGCAATTTTCTCGTGTACCCAAGTGCGTTGCGGTTGGTTTCCGCCTTTGACCACCTTTATCAGTTCGGGGTATCGCTTTGCGAGAATTTCGGTGGTCAGGCTCCCAGTTCGACCGATAGGAGAATCCTCCCATCGGCTCGTTTTCAGCGATTTGTGAAGCACATCGATTACTTGCTCCATAAATTTTGCCTTGTAAAAATGTGAGGGTGTCAGGGTGTTGGTTTGAAAGGGCAAAAGTATCTTTTGGCGCGGATAAATCCCCGCCCACGCAGCGTTCCTCCCGCCCTTTCGCGTACAGGCAAACAGCCCCACCACGTTCAAAAAAATCCACTCAACATGAAGTCACGCACCTTGATTTCGGTGGCCCTGCTATCGTTGCTGCCAACCCTTGCCATCGCCCAGAAGCCCTCGGTCGCCGAAGGTTTGCCGAAGTTGCGACACACCATCTCCGGCACCCTCCGCGATGCCGCCAGCGGCGAATCGCTCATCGGCGCGTCCGTGTACATCCCTGCGCTGAGCGTCGGCACCACCAGCAATGCCTACGGTTTTTACTCGCTCACGGCCCCGGCGCGCGACAGCGTGAGCGTCGTTTTCGCCTACCTCGGCTACGAGGCGCAGGTGAAAAAGGTGTTTTTTACCCAAAACTACAAGTTGGACGTGTCGCTGCTGGCTGCCGGGCTGCAACTCGGCGAGGTGGAAATCAGCGCCCGCAGGCCCACCGACGACAACGTGCAGCGCCCTCAAATGGGCGTGATCGACATCCCCGTGCGGCTCATCCGCGAACTGCCCGCCATCCTCGGCGAAACCGACGTGCTGAAAGTCATCCAACTGCTGCCGGGCGTACAAGCGGGCAACGAAGGCACCACCGGCTTTTTCGTGCGCGGCGGCAACGCCGACCAGAACCTCGTGCAGTTGGACGAGGCGACGGTGTACAACCCCAACCACTTGTTCGGCCTGGTCAGCACCTTCAACACGCGGGCCTTGAACAACGTGACGCTGGTGAAAGGCGGATTCCCGGCCAACCACGGCGGGCGGCTGTCGTCCATCCTCGACATTTCCATGAAGGAGGGCAACAACCAGGAGTTTGTGACGCAGGGCGGCATCGGGCTGCTGTCGTCGCAACTGACGCTGGAAGGGCCGCTGAAAAAAGACCGCGCCTCGTTCATCGTGTCGGGGCGGCGCAGCTATCTGGATATTTTGGCGAAGCCGTTCATCAAGAAAAACACTACGAAGGACTACCACTTTTACGACCTGAACGCGAAGCTGAACTGGCGGCTGTCGGAGAAAGACCGAATGTACCTGAGTTTTTTTCAGGGCCGCGACATAGCGGGCTACACCGACCCGACGGGCCTCCAATTTGGCATCGGATTCGGCAACCGCACGGGCACGCTGCGCTGGAACCACATCTTCGGGCAGAAACTTTTCCTCAACACGTCCTTCTTTTTCAACTCTTATTTTCAGAACTATTTTTCCGTCAAAGCCAAGAGCTACACGCAGTTCTACACGGGCATCGAGGACTATTCGGGCAAGGCGGAGTTCCAGTATTTCCCCAATGCCCGGCACCGCATCCTGTTTGGCGCACAGGCGGCGCACCACGATTTTACCGCCTCCGGCAAGGCCACCAGCGTGCCGAAAGACAAGAGCATCCAGCAAATCAACATCAACAAAATCAAGCCGCGCAGCACCGACGAGGCCGCCCTGTACGTCAACGACGAGTGGGCGCTGAGCAGCCGTTTCGCGCTCAACCTCGGCCTGCGCGCACCGGCCTACCGCACGGAGGACACCACGTACTACCGCTTGGAACCCCGTGCCTCGGCCAAGATTTCGCTTGGCGCGAATGCTTCCCTGAAAGCCTCGTACACGCAGATGAACCAGTTTCTGCACCTCGTTTCAGGCTCTACCGCCGCGCTGCCCACCGACCTGTGGATTCCGTCGAGCCGCGTGACGCACCCGCAACGCTCAGAGCAGTTTGCGCTGGGCTACTTCCGCAATTTCAAGGAAAACAAGATAGAGGCGAGCGTGGAAGCGTACTACAAAACCATGCAAAACCAGGTGCTTTTTGGCGAAGGCACCCAACTTTTGGAGCAGACCAATTTCGACAACGTGGTGGTGTTCGGCAAGGGCGAGAGTTACGGCGTGGAGTTTTTTGTCAAGAAAAATTTTGGCAAACTGAACGGCTGGGTGAGCTACACGCTCTCGAAAACCACCCAGCAATTTGACAAAATCAACCTGGGCCGCGAGTTCCCGTTCAAGTACGACCGTCGGCACAACCTCGCGGTGGTGGGCGTGTACAAACTCTCGAAGCGCTGGACCGTCTCCGCCGATTTCGTTTTTTACACCGGCGCGGCGTTCACGCTGCCCGGCGGGCGGTTCATGCTGGCGCAGGGCGGCTCTTTGTACAGCGGGCATTACTGGGATTACACGGACTACAACAACCACCGCCTAAAAGCCTACCACCGCCTCGACGTGGCGGCCACGCGGCGCAAAACGGTCCAGTTTTTTAAGTGGAAATACGAGTCGGAAATGGTGTTCAGCCTGTACAACCTGTACAGCCGCCAAAACCAGTATTTCGTGTACACCGACCTGAATATCATCACCAACAAGCCTGTGGCGAAGCAGGTGGCGCTGCTGCCGATTATCCCGGGGTTCTCTTACAATTTCAAATTTTGAAGCGATGAAATCACTTGCCATGAGCCTGAGCCTAACAGATTTGACAACTTTCAAAAAGTTGTCAAATCTCGCGCTCCTCGCGCTCCTCCTCCAATCCTGCGAAAAGAACATCGTGATAGACCCACCCGCCTACACGAGCAAGCCCGTCATCGAATGCCTGCTCATGCCCGGCACCATGCCGAAGGTTTATGTCAGCCGCTCCGTGCCGTTTTTCAACTCCGAAGCCACGCCCGCCGCGCTGTTCCTCCGGGGTACGGAAGTGGTCATCGCGGGCGGCGGCGAGCAGGAAACTTTGAAGGTGGATTCGGTTTATGACCACTATTTCTGCCGCTGGCAGCCGCATTACGGGGGGCAAATCGCTACCAAGCCCAACGTGACATACACTTTGACGGTGAAAATCGGGGGAAAAACCTACTCCGCCAGCACCACCACCAACGTGCTGCCTGTGGAGATGGACGACGTATCTTACACCAACTCCTTCCGCGATGCCTACGGCGAGTACCAGGGGGTCATCATTGATTTTACCGACCCGGCTGGTATAGAGAATTTCTACCGTTTCCACATGGTGCGCGAGGTGGACAGCACAGTGCAGACTATTGACAACTACGAGTACAGTTCCAAGTGCATCGGAGCGGGCAGCACCACTATCGAGGACATCGGCTGGTTTGTCTATTCCGACAAAAATGCCGACGGGCAAATCAGCCGCGTCATCATGGAGCCGTCGCACACCTACAAGCAAGATGACGTGGCCCTCGTGCGCTTGCAAACGCTGGACAAAAACGCCGCCGCGTGGTTCGACCACTTGGACAAACTGAAACAGGCGAGCCTCAACCCGTTCATCGAACCCGTGATTTTGAAGGAGTTTCAGTTCCGGGGAGCGCTGGGCGTGTTTGGGAGCGTGAATTTGTCGGCAGTGCCGATGGAGATTGTTTTCCCGGAAGACAACGAGTGAGCGTCACATTATTTCACACAACGCCACAACGACACGACGATTTATCAGACCCCCGTTGTGTCGTCGTGGCGTTGTGTGAAAAGATTTGTACGGCTGCTTCATACATTTGGTTTGGTTTAAAAAAGGTGGGGCAGGCTTCGGCTTGTTCCACTTTTGTGCGTCATTGAAACAACCACAACATGAAAAAACAACTTGCCCTCACCACACTCTTACTGCTGACATTTGCTGCCCCAATATTTGGGCAAATCAGTTCTCTGACCGGCAAAATCGTGGAAGAATCCACCCAACTCCCGCTCGAATTTGTGCAGGTCTCGCTGCTGCGCGCCGCCGACACCACCCTCGTGAAAGGTGCGCTGACCGACCCAACGGGGGCTTTCCGGCTGGCCGAAATCCCGGCGGGCAGTTACCGCTTGTCCATCAGTCTCCTCGGTTTCGAGACCCATTCGGACACCCTTTTTTCTGTCAATGGGAATGCCGACTTGGGCATTGTTTCTCTGAAACCCACCAACATCCTGCTGAAAGCGGCGGAAGTCACCGCCGAGAAATCGGCCTATGTGTCGACCATCGACCGCAAAATTTATTACCCCGAAAAAGACATCTCGGCGCAAACTGGCTCGGCCAGCGAGATTTTGCAAAACATCCCTTCGGTTTCGGTGGACATTGACGGCGCGGTGAGCCTGCGCGGCTCGGCCAACGTGACGTTTCTCATCAACGGAAAACCCTCCGGCCTGATGAACCGCAGCAGCGCGTCGTTTTTGCAGCAGTTGCCCGCCAACACCATCGAGCGCATCGAAATCATCACCAACCCATCGGCAAAATACCGGCCCGACGGCACAGCGGGCATCATCAACATCGTGCTGAAAAAGAATGCCAAACGCGGCTTCAACGGCGCACTGACCGCCAACGCCAGCACCCAAGACCGCTACAACGGCAGCCTGTCGCTCAACTACAACCCCGGCAAACTCAACATCTACAGCACCTACGGCTACCGCCAAAACTGGTTCCCCCGCGAAGGCACCGACCTGCGCACCAGCACCGACTCGGCTGGCGCAAAAACCACCTTCGACCTCCGCAGCACCGCGCTCGGCAGGCCCCGCTCGCACACCGCCAACGCCGGGCTGGACTACGCCCCCAACGCCAAAAACAAACTTGGGCTGTCAGCGGCCTACTTCACTTTTTATCAGGAGCGAGTGCAGCACATCTCCACGCTGCTGCGCAACGCGACCGATGTGGTGCAGGATTACGACACCGAACGAAACGAACTGGAAGACGAGCAGGAGTTCGAGGGCAGCGCGTCGTGGGAGCGCCAGTTTGAAGACGAAGACCACACGCTGCAATTGGAAGTCGGCTTCTCGAACTATGCCGAACTGGAAGAAAGCCGCTACGACGACACGTTTCGGGTGCCCGATTTCCCCGTGCTGCGCGGCCACAACACCATCCGAAAAAGCGGCCACACCACCTCCGTCACGGCGGAATACGCCAAGCCTGTCGGCGAGGACATGGAACTGGAAGCGGGCTACGAAGGCGAGTTTTTCCAGGACGACCTCGACTACTCCTCTGAGCGTTTCGACCCGGTTTCTTTGGAATGGACCCCAAAACCCTGGGAAACCAACCGTTTTTTGTTCCGACAAGATGTCCATGCCCTGTTCGGCACCCTGTCGCGGGAAATCGAGGATTTCAGCATTCTGGCCGGGCTGCGGGCCGAGCAAACGTACATCACCTCCAATCTGCTGACGCTTGACTCGATGATTCCAAACAACTACTTCAAACTGTTCCCCACGCTGCACCTCGGCTGGCAAATCAGCGACGACTCCGAACTGGGCCTCAGTTACAGCCGCCGCGTGAACCGCCCCGACTCCGACGAACTCAACCCCTTCCCGGAGTATAAAGACCCGCGCAACATCGAGGCCGGCAACCCGGATTTGAAGCCGGAGCAAATCCACTCCATCGAGTTGGGCTACCAGCGGAAGAAGGACAACCTGAGTTTTCTGCCCACGCTGTACTACCGCTACGAGTATGACGCTTTCACCGAAATAGCGCGCTTCATCAACGACACCACTTTGCTCACCACTGCCGACAACCTCTCCAACAACCAGTCCGCCGGGCTGGAACTTGTCGTGGCCTGGAACCTGAAAAATCGGCTGAACCTGAACCTGAGTTCCAACACGTTTTGGAGCGCGCTGGACGCTTCCAACTTGGGTTTTTCAGCAAAAAAAACCACCGTGTCGAGTGAGGTGAAATTGGCAGCAGGCTGGAACCTCAGCCCGCGCACCAAGATGCAGGCGAACGCCAACTACCGCTCCGCCTTCCTGACCGCTCAGGGAAAATCGCGGCCCAATTATTTCCTGAACGCGGGCTTGCGGCAGGCGTTTTTCAAGAAAAAAGCGAGCCTGACACTCACGGTTTCCGACGTGTTCAACACCATGCGCTGGGCCTGGGAAATCGACACGCCGGAGTTGCAGCAGGAAGTGACCCGCAAGCGCAGGTCGCAGATTGTGTACTTGGGTTTCATCTGGCGGTTTGGGGTTTCGGGGAAAAAAGCGGGGGAAGATTTGATGTTCGAGGACAAAATGTGAGCAATCCGGCTGGGTGAAACGGGGTGCCGCGCTACATTTGTGGGCAACCCCATCCCCTACCCCACCCCCAGTGGGAGGGGTCGGGGGTAGGGTTGCTCACTCACCATTCCTCCACACCATGCGTCCATTATTTTTCTTTACCCGCCGTAGCCTAAACGTAGGCGGGCTTCTCCTCGCTCTCCTTGTTTTTTCTCAAACCCTCGCCCTTGCTCAAGTCCCCATGTTTCAGCGCCTGTCGTTTCCGGTTTCGCAGGACGGCAAAACGCTGCGCTACCCCTTCGCGGGGGGGCTGAACGCGTCCCAACTCTCGGCTGCCGACCTGAACAAAGACGGTATCCAAGACTTGGTGATTTTCGACCGCGCTGGCGATGTGCTGCTCACTTTCCTGAACGGCGGCAAGACCGGCGAAACCGACTATACCTACGCGCCGGACTACGCTTGCTACTTCCCGGTGCTGCGCGATTACGTGCTGCTGCGCGATTTTAACAACGACGGTGCGGCTGATATTTTCACCGCCTCAGACTTTCCCGGTTCGCAGGAGATTGAAGTTTTTCAGGGCTTCTACGATGGTAAGATACTGAAATTCAAGCAGTTTTATTTTCGCTACCCCGGCTGTGCGGCTTGCAACCCGCTGCACATCTACTATCCCAGCACGGTGCAAGGGTTTTGGAATAACCTGCCAGTGGCGAAGACGGACTACCCGGAGGTGGACGATATCGACGGCGACGGCGACTTGGACATCTTGACTTTCGCGGCCACGGTGGGCGGCAACGTGTGGTGGCTGCGCAACACCTCGGTGGAGTCTGGCTGGGGGCGCGACAGCCTCAAATTTGTGCTGCAAGACCGTTGCTGGGGACTGTTTTATGAGAGCGGCCAGGTGCGCTGCAAAAACTCGCTTTCGATGGATGGCGAGACCTGCGCCGACTCGCTGATGGGGCCACTGGAAGACCGGAGCGGCGAGCCAAAGCGGCATCCAGGCTCTACGGTGATGACCTACGACCAAGACGGCAACGGTACGAAAGAGGTGGTGCTGGGAGACATATCGTTCAATTGCCTGAACATGATGACCAATGGCGGTACTCCACAGCAGGCTTTGATGGTGGCGCAGGACACGGCTTTCCCCATCTACGATGTGCCGGTGGACTTGCCCGTGTTCCCGGCCTCATTTTACCTCGACCTGGACAACGACGGGCGGAAGGACTTGGCTGTGGCACCCAACGTGAAGACGCTGAGCGAAGACATCAAGTGTCTCTGGTGGTTCAAAAACACGGCTGCCGCGCCGGGCCACCAGTTTGAACTACAATCTAAGTCGCTCTTTGTCAGCGATATGGTAGATGTGGGCTTCGGCTCGCGCCCGGCGGTGGCTGATGTGAACGGCGACGGGCTGCTGGACATCGTGGTGGGCAACTACGGCACCTACGCCAACTCGAAGGGTACTTACGCCAGCCTCTACCTCTACCTCAACGTGGGCACCGCCGAGGCACCACAGTTCAGTCTGGCCGACCGCAACTGGCTCAACATGGCTGAGTTCGCCCCTGACAACGACTACGATTTTGCACCTACTTTCGGTGATATCGACGGCGACGCTGACCTTGACCTGGTGGTGGGCAGCAACCTCGGCTGGCTCTACTGCTACCGCAACGGTGGGGGGCTGGGCAATCCGATGGTGCTGGAGCGCGATTTCGACCCGATGTGGACGGAGATTGAGATCGGCATTTCTTCTACTCCGGTTATTTTTGACCTCAACGGCGATGGGCTGAATGACATCATTGCTGGTGGCCGGAAAGGCAACTTGAGTTACCTGAAAAACATCGGGCCATCTGTGACGGAGCCGAAATTTGCTCCCAATCCCACCAGTAAAACCTTGGGTTCTGTCAGCACGGTACAAGTGGGCAATTCCTTCGGGTGGAGCGCACCGGCCATCCTGCCCACTCCAACGGGGAATGTGTTGGTGACAGGCACAAGCAACGGCAACCTCATGGTTTTCAACAACTTAACAGCCACATCTGCCGCTGTTTTCCCCAAAAACAACAACGCGCTGGGCAATGTCATGGAAGGCAACCGCACCCACCCGGTGTTCGCCGACCTTGACAGCGACGGCTTGCTGGAGTTGCTGATGGGCAATCAGCGTGGCGGTCTCAGCCTGTTCCGCACGGAGTTGAAGGATTGCACTGTCTCGACCCAAACTGCTGCGCCTCGCCCGACGCAACTGACGCTCAGCCCCAACCCCGCCCGCTCGTGGGTACGGGCCGAATTGCCCGGCGCAACCGCAGCCCGCTGGCGTGTGATGGATGCACTGGGCCGCGAGATGGCCAGTGGCGAGTCCAACAACGGCATCCTGAACATCTCGGTGGAAGGCTGGCCGCAGGGCGTGTACGTCGTGGAAGCCATCGCCGAAAGGCAGCGCGCGGTGGGGAAAGTGGTGGTGCGGTAGGAATGGAGGCTTGAGTGATGAGGTTTGAGTGATGAGTTATGGGCGGCACACGGCACATCATACTTGGCTTACTTTTGC
>JAYSUY010000885.1:0-3262 GCA_043718855.1 Saprospiraceae bacterium
TTTGGGTCGGCTCGCTAGTTTTTTTAGGCTTCGTATGAAGGTGTGCCCAGTCCTATTAGCAGTTTGACGTTAACCAATCTTTGAACTGCGAGTAGCCTATCCCCATCTCCACCACATTTTTTTTGCTATCAGCCAGTACAGCCAAACGCTCTGGTACTTTAATTTTTCTGCCTAAGATATGCTCCACATCTTCCAAAAACTTTGCAGGGTGAGCCGTCTCTAAGACAACTCCTGCTGTATGAGGGTGCTGATCTTGATATTGTCGCAATGCCAAAAAACCTACTGCGCCGTGCGGATCTATGATATACTGATACTGTGAGTCTATTTCAACCATCATTTTTCGGGTCTCGGTATCCGAGAAACTATAGCCTGCAATGTCAGACTGCATGATGTTCCACGTGGAACTATACAGATCAAGCATACGGGCAAAGTTGGATGGGTTGCCTACATCCATTGCATTAGAGAGGGTGCGAACGGATGGGCGGGGCGCATACTTGCCACCGCCCAGGTACTCTGGCACTACATCATTGGCATTGGTAGCGGCAAGGAATTGGTGTACGGGCAAACCCATCCGCTTCGCTAAAAGCCCCGCAGTGAGGTTGCCAAAATTGCCCGATGGTACAGAGAACACTACAGGAAGCCCCAAGCCTACTACCTGTTTGTACGCCTCGAAGTAGTAGAACGACTGAGGAATCAGCCGGGCGATGTTGATGCTGTTGGCCGAACTCAGGCGAATTCGTCCCGTTATTTCCTTGTCAAGGAAGGCTTGCTTCACCAATGCTTGGCAGTCATCGAAAGTTCCGGACACCTCCAGCGCAGTGATGTTGTGTCCAAGCGTAGTGAGTTGTTTCTCCTGTAAAGGACTAACCTTGCCCGATGGGTAGAGAATAATAACCCGAATGCCGGGCGTTTGGTAAAAACCTGCGGCCACAGCACCACCCGTATCACCCGATGTGGCCACCAAAATGGTCAAATCTCTGTCCTCGCCCTGCTTGTAGTACGACATGAGACTTGCCATAAATCGCGCCCCAAAATCCTTGAATGCCAGCGAGGGGCCGTGAAACAATTCGAGGATATGGGTATGGTCGTCCAGATGAGCCACAGGAGCCGGAAAGTTGATTGCAGTTTCGACGATGCTACGCAGGTCGGAATCTGGAATGGCCCCTTGCATCAGGTTCTGCGCAACGGTGTATGCGATTTCCTGAAAGGAAAGCGATGGCAACTTTTGGATAAACCCTTCGGCTATATGCGGAATTTCGAGTGGCATGAACAAGCCTTTGTCATCGGGCAGCCCTTTGAAAATAGCCTCGCGGAGGTCAACACGAAGATTGGGATTGTTGGTGCTGTAAAGTTGCATGATATTGAAATGAAATTGGGGAGATTAGATTTTGGTGATGACCACCTCAACCCGCCGATTCAGACTTCGTAGGTCGTCGTCGCTGTTGTTGTTGATCGGAAACTTTGGGCCGTATCCGACTGATTCGATTCGACCAGCGGCCACCCCCTGCCGAATGAGGAACACCTTGACAGCAATGGCCCGGTCTTCAGAGAGTTGCAGCAGGTCTTCGGCTTGCCCCACATTATCAGTATGACCTTCTACCCGGATGTGCAGGCTGGGGTTTTCGAGCATCACTGTTGCTAATCGGCGGAGTTCCGGGTAGGAATGCTCTAAGATGATGGCTTTTGATTGCTGGAAAAAAATCGAGCGCAGCTCGATCTTAGCATTCACTTCCAGCGGTTCGAGGTACACATCGACATAGTATTCGGGGAAATAATAGTAGTCGCGGCGAAAGTATACCTCCTGCTTGGCTCCACTAAATGTCGGTTTTTCGGCCCAAATCTGGAACTGCATCCCCTTCGGGATTTTGAGCCGAAACGTGCCGTCAGTAGCGGCTACGTTGTTCTCCTCCACATTGGTCGCCGTGTAGTAGACCGTCGCATTAGGGATCAGTTTCTTGGTTTTCCAGTTCAGCACCCGGCCTACTACTGTGATTTCTGTCGGCTGTGGCTCCGCAATTTGTATCCTAAAAATGTCGCTGTTGCCGTCGCGCTTCGAGGTGAAGTACAGGTAACCCGATGACATGTTGAAGTAGGGCTGGCTTTCGTCGAAAATAGAGTTGATGGGTACCACCAAACGTTCTGGCTCCGACCAGTTTTTCCAAGTGTCGTCCAAGCGTTTCGACATGAAGATATCGTTGCCGCCCAAAGCACTACTTCGGTTGGACGCAAAAAACAGGGTAGAGTTGTCTTCCGAAAGAAACGGGGTGAGTTCTCTACGCTCTGAGTTAATGACTGGTCCAAGGTGCTGCGGTGCGCTCCACTGATTTTCTCCCTCGCGGAAACAAACATACAAGTCCATCTCCCGCGAATCGGAACGAGCCGCTGCAAGTATCAATACTTGACCATCAAAACTCATGGTCAGATTCACATCCGAGGTGATGGTATAATAATCCTTGATGGTCACCGGTACAGGCTGACTCCAACCGAGACTGTCGGTGGTGCGGCGGATGAGTGAAAAGCCTCGGCTGATTTCCCCCGACGGGGTAAACTGGTTGATGACATAAAATGCGTTCGGGTCGGGCGTGATCGTCGCCATACTATTGGGGAACGCATTATTGAGCGGCGAGCCAGGGTGAGACAGGTCTTGGAAGCCCGTTGAGTCGCCCGAAGCGACCCAGATGTCTTGGTTGAATCCAGAGTGTTCGGGATTGAGTACTGGCCGCCCGTTCATGCCAGAGTACACTTCCACCAACAGTTTTTGGTAGGCTTCAGGCGAAAGTTTAGCCGCTTGATCCACCGAATCCATCACGAGCGTTTTGCAAAAATCTGGATACCCGACGCGGGTAAAAAACAGGGTATTGCCATCACGGCTGGGTACAGGATTGATTTCGTCGTACTCGGAATTGAACGGCACTGGGAGTTTTTCTAGGACAAAATCTTGCGCCTGGGTGGCGGCGGTGAAGGCTAGGAGGAGGAGTAAAAAATAGATGCGCATAAGTGACACGAAGTTACAGCAACAGCGGTGATGGCATAGATTTTAGGTTCCGACAGCACTGGTTTATACGAAAAAAACCGTGCTGTCGGTTTTCAAACGCTTATTGCCACCTACTTCTTCCAACCATTGTCCGCACTATTCACATCTGGTATGGTCTTCCCACCCATCTGCAAGGACTTCACCGTTTTTCCCTGAGCGCATTTCACAGAGAGGTTTTGCTTTCCGTCTTTCCACACCGCTGCGGTTTGGTGCAGCATCTCTTTTGTA
>JAYSUY010000886.1:0-1178 GCA_043718855.1 Saprospiraceae bacterium
GTGTCCATTCGCTCACTATGAAAAATCCTGCCATCCGCTACGGCCTCCTCGGTGCTGTGGCCGTCGTGTTCTACTTTTTGCTGCTGTATGTGGCTAAAAAAGAACAATTTGTCAATCCCTGGCTCCAATGGGCGAGCATGGGCATCTACGTCTTGTTCATGGCGCGTGCTGCTCGCGAAGACTGTACACAGCACGGCACCAACCGCGATTTTCGGGAAATGGTGCGCGCACCCTTCGTGACTTTCCTGCTCATCAACCTCGGCTACTGGCTGTTTTACTACGGCCTTCACCTCGCAGACCCCGGTATGCTCCATGCCGAAATGCTGCTGGAAAAAACCACCCTCGAAGGGCAACTTAACGCCGGTGCTGGCGACCCACAACAGGCCAACCAACTCCGCGAGCGGGTACAAGAACTGCAACATTTGCTGCAAACCGGGGTCAAGCAATCGCTAGGCCCCATCCTCACTCGGATGTGCATGGGCGCGCTGGGCGGATTTGCGCTGTCCGCAGGGGTGGTGTGGGGGAGCCGGGACTAGTGGCGCTTACCCGATTCCCAGCAGTTCTACCTCGAAAACCAAGGTTGAATTGGGGCCAATTTCGGCGCTGACGTGCTGCTCGCCGTAGGCCAAGTGCGGCGGCAGAAAGAGCCTCCACTTGCTGCCCACGCCCATGAGTTGCAGGGCTTCCGTCCAGCCAGAGATGACGCGGTTGAGCGGAAATGTGGCCGGGCGACCGCGTTGCACCGAACTGTCGAACACCACGCCACTGGGCAAGGTGCCGTGATAGTGGCAGGTGACGGCACTCGTGGGGCCGGGTTTTGCGCCCGTACCTTCCGCAATGATTTCGTACTGCAAGCCGCTGGCGAGGCTGACCACATCAGCACGCTGGGCATTCTCGGCAAGGAAGGCTTGGCCTACGGCCAGGTTTTCGGCGGCTTTGTCGTTGCGGTGGGTGGCAAGTTTTTCTGTGACAGACATTTTTTTGAGCAAATATTTGGGTGAAAAATGAGCGGCGAAGGTAGCGTTTTGCCCGCCAAACCCGCCGTACCAAACCCGCCGATGTCACTACCCACACCCTTCGATGCTGTCGCCCACGAATACGATGCGACTTTCACGGAAACGGCCACCGGGCGGATGCAACGGGAGCGGGTGTGGGCGGCGATTCCCTCCCCCTCCCGT
>JAYSUY010000887.1:0-9176 GCA_043718855.1 Saprospiraceae bacterium
ACATAGTGTAAACTTTTTTCAGGACGAGACAGTGATTGGGCCGCCCAATCACCAGTCCACCAATCACCAATCACTAGTCCACCAGTCACTAGTCCACTAATCACCAATTCAATTCGCAAACACCATCTGTCGAGCGTCCACTGCTTGGCCGTCCACCACGAGCGCGTAGGCGAAGGTGCCGCGCACCCCGTAGCCGTGCGTGTACAGTATTTCATTCATGCCCTGCCGGAGCGATACGGGGATGCGCTCCACTGTTTTTCCCTGCAAGTCGGTGATGTGGATGTGCGCCTCGCGGTGGATGGGCAATTCGTTCACCCAAAACGATATCCAGGTCGCCTCGTCGAACGGGTTGGGGCGGTTTTGGAACAAGCGGATGTTGGGTTCAGCGGCTTCGGTCGGCTCCTCAGTCGCGGAAACTGCGATGAGTTTTTCTCCCGAAAATAGGCTTTCTACACCAAATTTATCCACCGTAGCGACGCTGACGTACAGCGCACCGGCGGGCTTGCAATAGAGCGTGTCGGACAGTGCGGGGTTAGGCCCGATGGTGTACACCGTATCCCAGTCGTTGGTCGTGGTACGCAGCGCGACCCGGAAACTGGGCGTGTCCAGTGGCGAAGTGATGTTGATATTCAGCACATTGTAGGCACGGGTAGCGGTGAAACTGGTCGGAGTAGGCACGGCCATCGCGGCCATCGCGGCGGCATTGGCATTGAGGGCGGCGTTGCGTGCGAGGTAGCGGAAATCCACAAAAAACGAGTCCACCACGCCGTCGCCGTCCGTGTCGGCACCCAGTATATCGTCGGAGGTGTGCTGGCGGTCGGTGTAAGTCGGGCCATTGCTCGCGTCGCCATGCTCGTTGGCAGAGGTGAAGCGCATGGCGGCGTAGTTTTTTTCCCGGAAGGGGATGTGGTCGCCGCCTCGCCCCGTGCGGTCTTCGGGCGACATGATGCGGACGTTCATCGGTACAGCGGCGGCGGGCCGCAGGTTTTCGCGGTATTCCAGTTTGATGAATCGGGCCAGTTGCTTGTGCTGAGAGTTGAAGCCGCCCGACGAAAACAGCCGCACACTGGTGGAGTCCACATTGTCCAGACCAGGACAGGAGGGGGCCGACGAGGTTTTGCCGCAGTAGATTCCACCGATCACGTCGTTGTTGAGTACGGCGCGGAGGGGGAGGTTGTTGTTTTTGACGTAGGTAGCGAAGGCTGTCGCGCCGGAAAGCCCCTGCTCTTCGCCGATAGTCACCATGAAAACCAGCGTGTTGCGAAAGGAGTAGCGCGACATGACGCGAGCAAGTTCCATCACGAGGGCGGTGCCGGTTGCGTTGTCTTCCACGCCCGCAGCGGGGCAGGTGACATCGCACAGTACATCGCAGCGGCTATCAATGTGGCCCTCCATCAGCACAATTCCGTGTTGGGCGGTATCGGTACCGGGCAGCACGGCTATGATGTTGCGGTGCTGCCCGGCGGCACAGATTACTTGGTCGAATTGCAGGTAAGTGGGGAGCAAGCGACCGGCGTTGGCCGCACTAAAATCTTCAAATTTCTGGTGTACCCAGCGCCGCGCAGTACCGATGCCAACGGTGGCCGACAGGGTGTCGCTACCCGTGTTGCGAGTACCGAACTGACTGAGCCTGAGGATGTAACTTTTCAAACTGTCGGGCGAGATACGAGCGGCGAGTTCGAGGGCCAAGTCGGCGGGCAGCGGATTGGAGGCTGTCGGGGGGTAATCGCCGGGATTGTAGTTGCCAGCCAGCACTTTCGTCACTGTGGGGCTGACAATTTTGATGTTGGTTTGGGCCAAAAGAGAGGCGGGGAATGCGGCGATGAGGAGGAGGGAGCGGAGGAGATATTTCATCAAACAGTACATTTTTTGTGCAAGGTTACTGAAAAAACAAATCAACTACGCCCACTCCTGCGTTACAGGCCAAAACTCGCACCATGCGCCCATTTCGTTTGCTTTTTGCTTTTTGCCTTTTGCCCTTTGCCCTTTGCCTTTTGCCCCTTGCTTCGGCTTTTTCTCAAACCTACACCACCCTGAAAAATGCCCCCGACAAGGCAAAATCCGCCTACGCCGACGGGGTGCAGGAGTCGCGCGATGGCAATAACATCATCGCCCTCGGTTACTTCGAGCGGGCAGTGAAAGAGTCGCCCAATTTCATTGATGCGCACCTGATGTGGGCGGGCTGTCAGTACGAAATCAAGGATTGGGTACGTGCCGAGGAGGGCTTCGAGAAAGTCGTGGCCATTGACCCCTCCTATGAGCCGCGTGTGCTGTACACCCTCGCGCTCTGCGAGCAAAATCAGGACAAGTACGACGAAGCGGTAGTACACGCAGATCAGTTTTTAGCCACCAACCCGCAGAATATCAGCCTATTGCGTGATGCAAAAAAACTGGCCGCCAATGTTCGCTTCGCTGCCGAGGCCGTCAAAAACCCCGTGCCGTTCAATCCCCAGCCAGTCGGCAACGGCATCAACTCGCGCTCCGATGAGTACCTGCCCTCGCTGACTGCCGACGCGGCCACCATGATTTTTACCCGAAAAGACGGCATCGACGAGAATTTTTACCAGAGCCAAAAAAAGGACAGTGTTTGGCAAACTGCTGAGCCGCTCGAAGGCGTGAACACCCCGCAAAATGAGGGCGCACAGAACATCAGCCCCGATGGATCGTGGCTCGTGTTTACGGCCTGCAACCGTCACGGCGACGGCTCGCAGGGGGCTTGCGACCTCTACTGGTCGCAACTCAAAAACGGCAAGTGGACGAAAGCCGCCCCGTTCAGCAGCAGCATCAATTCTACCGACTGGGACGCGCAGCCTTGCATCAGCAGCGACGGGCGCAGCATCCTGTTCAGCAGCATGCGACCCGGCGGCAAGGGTGGCAAGGACCTCTGGCAAACCGACCGCCAACCCGACAACAAGTGGAGCACGCCGCGCAACCTCGGCCCGCTCATCAACTCGCCCGGCGAGGAGCAAACGCCCTACCTTCACCCCGATAATCAGACCTTGTATTTTACCTCCGATGGACACCCTGGCATGGGCAAAAACGACCTCTACTTCACTCGCCGTCAGCCAGATGGCTCGTGGGGACAACCCCAAAATCTGGGCTACCCCATCAACACCAAAGCCTCCGAAGGCACCCTCACGGTGAGCCTTGATGGGCGCACGGCTTACTTCGCAGCCGATAAGCCGGGCGGCCAGAGTGGGGTGGATATTTACTCTTTTGACTTGCCGCTGGCCGCCCGCCCGCAGCCCGTCACCTACGTCCGCGCCCGCGTCACCGATGCGGTTTCGGGGAAAAATTTGGTGGCCAAAGTTGAGTTCAGCGAAGCCCAAACCAACCAAGCCTTTCTGTCGGTCAGCACAAAATCTGACGGCACCTTCCTCGTCTGTCTGCCCGCTGGCAAGGACTACGCGCTCAACGTGAACAAGGCTAAGTACTTGTTTTACTCCGATCGATTCAATCTCGCGGAGACGGCCACTTTCCACCAGCCCTTCCTGCTCGACATCGCGTTGCAGCCCATTTCAGCCGATACTTCAGTCCGCTCCGCTCCCGCCAGCAGCCAGCCTGTGGCGGGCAAGCCCATCGTACTGCGCAATGTTTTTTTTGAAACCGGCTCTGCCGCGTTGCGCCCAGAGTCCGCTGCCGAACTCGACCGACTGGTTGCGCTGCTCACGGAGTCGCCCAGCCTGAGCATCCAGGTCAATGGCCACACCGACAACGTAGGCAACGACGCTGCCAATCAGGCACTCTCCGAGGCCCGCGCCAAATCTGTCCACGAATATTTGTTGGGAAAAAACATCGCCCCAGCCCGCTTGCGCTACCGTGGCTATGGCGAGACGCAGCCGGTGGACACCAACGACACGCCGGAGGGGCGGGAGAAGAACCGGCGGACGGAGTTTGTGGTGTGGTGAGACGAGAATGGGAGGCGGATTTTATCGCTTTTGTCATTTTTGCCGCTGTTGGCGTCCTCGCCAACAGCAAGGGCGGAGTGAGTATCAGGCATAAGCACTCATTCCACCGCTTCTTGTTGGCGAGGACGCCAACAAGGGCAAAAGCCTATTCTGTCGGAAACCGTCCACGCCGTGAGGGCAAGTCGTGCGCGGCGTGTTCAGAGACGTGGACGGTTTCCGACAGAATGACAAAAGCGACGTGTTCCGGGACGCACCCCTGTCTATAACACGCTGATATCTATGGCTTTACCTTCAAAAATATGCCCTACATCTCAAACCACTCCTCCACCTTCGCCGCCGCCTGATCGTCAAAACTGTGGTGTGAAAACTCGTTCGTTCGGCGGTCGTAGATGTAATCAATGGCCCACTCGCGCCAGTGCTCGGCCAGCGAGCGCACAGCCCCGCAGAGGTCGCGCAACTCTTCGTCGGTCATGGTGGGGTGGATGGACATCCGCACCCAACCTGGCTTGCCACTCAAGTCGCCCGAACTGATCTGGGCCGTGAGCACGTGCGACACCTGTTGACCCACTTCCAGCAGGTAGTGGCCGTAAGTGCCCGCGCAGGAGCAGCCGCCGCGCACCTGTATACCGAAGCGATCGTTGAGCAACTTGACCGCCAGATTGAAGTGCAACCCATTGATGATGAAGGAGAAAACGCCCAATCGGTCGCGCTGGTGCTGAGCCAAAATTTGCAGCCCCGGTACATTTTCCAGTTCCTCGAAAACCATCTCCACCAGATGCTCCTCCCGTTCCAGAATGTGCTTAATGCCCATTTCCTCTTTCAATTTGACACACAGCGCGGTGCGGATGGTTTGCAAAAAAGGCGGCGTACCGCCGTCTTCGCGGTCTTCGATGTTCTCCACATAGTCGTGTTCCTGCCAGGGGTTGGTCCACTTCACGGTGCCGCCGCCGGGGTTGTCGGGCACCCGGTTGTGGTACATGGCGGAGTTGAAAATCAGGATGCCCGCCGTGCCGGGGCCACCGAGAAATTTATGGGGCGAAAAGTAGATCGCATCCAGCCGCTCAGTGGGGTCGGCGGGGTGCATATCGATGGCAACGTAGGGCGCGGAGCAGGCGAAATCCACGAAGCACAGCCCCTCGTGGCGGTGCATGATAGCGGCGATTTGGTGGTAGGGTGTTCGGATGCCCGTCACGTTGGAGCAAGCGGTGACAGCAGCGATTTTGTGGGGCCGGTCGGCGTGTTTTTTCAGAAGCCGCTCCAAGTCAGCCAAATCCACCAGCCCATCAGCAGTGGGGGCGATCACTTCGAGGTCGCAGATGGTTTCGAGCCACGAGGTCTGGTTGGAGTGATGCTCCATGTGGGTCACGAAGATCACCGGGCGGTCTTGCGCCGTCAACTGCACCGAGTTACGCCAGCGCTCTGGCAGACGCAGGTTGAGGATGCGCTGAAATTTGTTGATCACCCCGGTCATGCCCGACCCGTAGGAGATCAGCACGTCCTGCTCGGAAGCGTTGACGTGCCGCTTGATGATGGCCTTCGCCTGGTGGTAAGCCAGCGTCATCATGGTGCCGGTGGTGCTGGTTTCGGTGTGGGTATTGGCCACGAAGGGACCGAAACACTGGGCCATTTTGTCTTCGATGGGCTGGTAGAGCCGCCCGCTCGCCGTCCAGTCGGCATACAGGATGCTGCGGTGGCCGTAGGGTGACTCGAATTGCTGCTGTTGCCCGATGATTTGGCGGCGAAACCGCTCAAAATGGGTGGCCAGTGGGGTGTCAGAGGGGACGTGGGTGGGTGTGGTGGTAGCGCGATTGCTCATGGTTGGGCAGGTGAGGGTGGTGGCTGTGGGCAAGGCAAAGGTAGTTGACGGGCGCAAAAACGAACACCCCCGAAGCAGTATCTCGCTGCTCCGGGGGTGTTGTGTTTTTGTCTGATGTCTGCTGCTCAGTTCACGCCCAACTTGGCTTTCACCAATTTGGTCACATCGAGCGATTCGTCGGCGTAGAGGATGACTTGGCTGCCACTGTCGAAGACGTAGGTGAACTTGTTTTCCTCCGCGACGGCTTTCATTGCCGTGTTCACTTTGTCGAGGATGGGCTTGAAGAGCAATTCGCGCTTTTCGCCCAGTTTGGTGTACACCTCCTGTTCGTAAGCCTTGATTTTCTCTTCCTCCTCGGCCAGTTTGGCGGTCTGCATCTCCGTGTCTTTCGGCGAAATAGTACCCAGTTCCTTTTTGCGTTCGAGGTCAGCGGCTTTTTCCTGCAAGGCTTTCACCATCTCCTGACCGCGCTTAGTGAGTTGGGTCTGGAAGTCTTTCAGGTCGCTGTCGGCGGCCTTTACTTCAGCGAGTTCAGACAGCAGGGCTGTGGAGTTGCAGAAGCCGAATTTTTGGGCAAATCCCGCAGTCGCCAGCATGAGGGCGAGGGCGAGGGTGAGCATCTTTTTCATGTTGTGTGTGTGATAGTTCATCGTTTTTACCCGCCGTAGTCTCGCCTGAGGCGAGAGCGAAGGAGGGCGATAGTTCATCGTTCTGACTTAGCCTTTTTTCAGCAGGTTTTTGATGTCCTCGGTCTTGTCGTTTTTCTTGTCGGCGTAGAGCATACCCGACGAACTGCCTTTGTCAAAAACGTACTCGAAGCCCTTGTCTTCGGCAAATTTCTGGATGGCGGTGTACACTTTGTCCTGAATCGGCTTCACGAGTTCTTCGCGTTTTTTGAACAACGAGCCTTCGGGGCCAAATTTCTGGCGCTGCATCTCGCGCACCTCTTTTTCCTTGGCTAAGATTTCTTCCTCGCGGGTTTTCTTCATCTCCTCGCTGAGCAACACTTGCTCTGCTTGGAATTTGCTGTACATACCCTTCACTTTGTCTTGTTCCTGAGCAATCTCCTGCCGCCATTGAGTGGCTACTTTGTCCAGTTGCTCCTGGGCTTTTTGGTAGTCGGGCAGGCTTTCGAGGATGGCTGTGACATCTACGAAGGCGATGCGCTGTGCTGTAGCCAGCGTCGTGAGGGCGAGTGCGAAAAGGACGGTTGAAAAAACTTTTTTGATCATGGCTTTGCTTGAATCTGTGTAGTGGTTGAGTGGTGAAGTGGTGACTGGTGGTTTGGTGACTGGTGACTGGTAGTTTGGTGACTGGTGGACTAATAACTGTCAACTGACAACTGAACCTCCATTTTGGGTCAAAAGTAGGGCTTCCCTGCACTTTTGATGCGTTTTGACGCTGCCGCCGTTTGCGGCGTTGCACCAGATTTTTTAAATTTTTTACCAAACGAAAACTAACTGCTTCATTTCCAAAAACTACTTGTGGTGAAATGGCGGTTGAGCGGGGAAACTTTAACCCGCGCTTAACGGGCCTCACCCCCGGCCCCTCTCCAAAATGGAGAGGGGAGACGTGACGGCACATCACGGCGTATGCCGCTTCTCCCCTCTCCAAAATGGAGGGGGGAGACGTGACGGCACATCACGGCGTATGCCGCTTCTCCCCTCTCCATTTTGGAGAGGGGCCGGGGGTGAGGCCCTAAAACCCCGCTGCGCTGTCGTCGCCGCGCTGGTCGGCCACGCCCTGCCACAGCCCATCTTTCAGTCGGATGATGGCATCTACCCGGCCCATGGGGCCGCGCGGGCTGATGGCGTGGCCTTTTTTGGTCAGTTCGGTCTGCACCTGTTCGCTCAGACAGCCCTCCTCTACCGAGATCAGATCGGGCAACCACTGGTGGTGGAAGCGTTTGGATTGCACCGCATCGGTCAGCGTCATACCAAACTCGGCTACGTTCACGATAGTCTGGAATACGCTCGTCGGTATGGTGGTGCCACCGGGCGTACCCACCACGAGCCACGTTTTGCCAGCCTTGGTCACGATGGTCGGAGTCATGCTGCTCAGCGGTCGCTTGCCCGGCACGATGGCGTTGGCTTTGCCGCCCACTGCTCCGTAGAGGTTGGGTGCCCCTGGTTTTGCGCTGAAATCGTCCATCTCGTTGTTCAAAATAAACCCTGCGCCGCCCACCACGACGCGGCTGCCATAGCTGTCGTTGAGCGTGGTGGTGACCGATACGGCGTTGCCCTCGCGGTCCACGATGGAGTAGTGGGTGGTCTCGTCGCTTTCTTTGAACTGCCCGGCGGACACTTTTTTGCTGGCCGTCGCCGTGTCGGGCTTGAAGTCAGCCATGCGGCTTTTGAGGTAGGCCGGGTCGGTGAGTTGCTTCACCAGTACTTTCCAAAAATCGGGGTCGCCCATGTGTTGGGCGCGGTCGGCGTAGGCGCGTCGCTCGGCCTCCGCCATGAGGTGTACAGCGGCAGTGGAGTGCTGGCCGTAGGAGGCCAGTGGGTAGTCGGCCACCATGCCCAGCAGTTGGCGCAGGATGAGGCCGCCGCTGCTCGGTGGCGGCATGGTGATGATGTGCATATCCTTCCAATCGAACTCCAGCGGCGTACGCCATACACTGCGGTAGCTTTCGAGGTCGGCGGCGGTGATGAGGCCGTTTTGTTTGCTCATCTCGTTGAGAATCAGCATAGATGTAGCGCCCTTGTAAAATCCGCTGCGCCCGTCGTCCACGATGCGGCGCAGGGTTTGGCCCAAATCTTTTTGCACCAGCAGGTCGCCCGGCTTCCAATCTTCCATCTTGAAAAAAACAGGGATCAGGCTGTTGCAGCGCATGAAGTTGCCGCGCTCCCGGTTCAGATTGCCGGCCTCCTGCTCGGTGATTTGGAAGCCTTGCTCTGCTAGGTCAATGGCCGGAGCCACCAGATCGGCCCAACGCAGGCGGCCATGTTTGGCGTGGGCCTCCCACATCCCGTCCACCGTGCCGGGTACCCCGCAGGCGAAAATACCGTAGCGGCTTTTGCCCGCGATGATACGGCCCATCGAGTCCAAGTACATGGTCTCGGTGGCCGCAGCAGGTGCTTTTTCGCGGTAGTCAAGTGTGGTGGATTCGCCCTTCGCATTGCGATACACCAAGAAACCGCCACCGCCGATGTTGCCCGCTTGTGGGTACACCACTGCGAGGGCGAACTGCACAGCCACCGCTGCATCGATGGCGTTGCCGCCTTTTCGCAGTACCTCTACGCCCACTCGGGTAGCGAGCGGGTGGGCCGACACCACCATCGCGCTATCACCAGTGGCTTCTTTCTGGATGTTGTAGGGAAATGTTTGGGCGAAGCCCGCGGCAGCGAGGGCGAGGAGAAGGGCGAGGAGAAGGTGTCGTTTTTTCATAAAAAATGTGAGTGGGCAACCCCACCCCCGACCCCTCCTCCGCCACAGGCGGGAGGGGAGGC
>JAYSUY010000888.1:0-9166 GCA_043718855.1 Saprospiraceae bacterium
ATCCGCGTCCCATTGTTGTCTCGGTGGGCTGGGGGGCTAAATTTTTACCTCAATTCTCTCCTATCCCGCTTCACCCGCGTTTTGCCACGCCTCATGTCATTCTTGCCACGTTTGATACGCAAAAATTTGTGCGCCTGATGCCCTATCCGCCACTTTTGCATCATCAAAAACGGGGAATATGACACCACAACAAATTGCATTGGTACAAAACTCGTGGCGGCTGCTCCGCGACTTGGACCCGCAAATGTTGGGCGACCTGTTTTACAGCAAACTTTTCTTTGATCACCCTGAAGTACGGGCGATGTTCCCGAAGGACATGAGCGAACAACACCACAAGTTGATCGCCAAGTTCAACATCGTTGTCGCCCGACTTGACCACTTGGAAGACCTAAGAGCAGACATCGCGGCACTGGCCCGCCGCCATGTCGAGTACGGGGTTGTTCCTCATCAATACACCTACGTCGGCGCGGCTTTGCTCTGGACTTTGGAGCGCGGCCTCGCCGCCGACTGGACTCCGGCGGTGGCCAAAGCGTGGCAGACGTGCTACGCGGTGCTGTCAGGAACGATGATTCAAGTCGCTGAAAATCAATAACTTCACTTCCACTTTTCAATTTTTCACTATCATGCAATTGGTCAAGACCAACCGCGCAGCACTCTGCGCCCTCCTCCTCATTGCCTTCACCCAACTGAACGCCCAGATGTACAGCAAGGGCCAGCAAGACCTCCACCTCGGTGTGGGCGTGGGCACTTTCTACGGCTCTGGCTACCACACGGTGCTGCCGCCCATCAATGTTTCTTACGAAAAAGGCATCACAGAAAACATCGGCGTGGGGGCTTACGCAGGTTATTCCTCTTCGCGCTACAACTACAGTTTCTCCGATTACCACTGGACGTACAACTACATCATCCTCGGCGCACGGGGCGCGTACCACTACGACCTGTTCAAGAATCCCAAATTGGACACCTACGGCGGTGTCATGCTGGGCTTCACCATAGCCAAAGCCAAGTTCCACTCCGATAACCCGCTCTACAAAGAGTCTGACTACACCTCGCCTTCCTCTGGCGGCCTCACTTGGTCGGGCTTCTTGGGCGCTCGCTATCAGTTCAAGGAGAATTTGGGTGCGTATGCTGAGTTGGGCTATGGAATAGCCGTGCTGAACTTGGGCTTGCGCCTGAAACTTTGATTGATGAGGTTGATGAGGTTGATGAAGTTGATGAGGGTTGATTATCAACCTCATCAACCTCATCAACCTTCTTTTTCCGAACTTTGCCGCCGCTTTCAACCCGCCACTCAAATGCGCCACACGCTGTACGTCATCGCTTTTGTCTGCTTCGCCACCTTGGCGGCGGCCCAGCCTTTGTCCTTCAATTTTCGCAAGGTGACGACGGCACAGGGGCTGAACATGAGCGCAACGACAGCCATCTGCGAGGACAAATACGGCTACATTTGGCTCGGCACGGTGGGTGGCCTCAACCGCTTCGACGGTTACAAAACGAAGGTGTATGAATCTCGCTTCCGAGACTCTACTTCGTTGATGCCCAGCGCAGTACGCTACCTCTTTTGCGATTCGGAAGGTCGCCTCTGGGTGAGTTTTATGAATGGCCTGATGGAGTACGACTACGCCCACGACTGTTTCAAAAACTACGACCTGGGGGGCGTGGGCTGGGTGTCGAACATCGTGGAAACCCAGCCGCACACCCTGTACATCGGCACCTCCGATGGCTTGGTCAAACTCAACACCGCCACTGGCGCAACGCTGCGCTTCGACAGCCTCAACACCGTCGGGCGCGGTTGGGCTTCGCAGGTCTGGGATATTGCCCGCCACCAAAACGACCTTTACCTCGCCACCCGCAACGGCGTAACCGTGTTCGACCTCAGCACCGAAAAATGGCGGCCTGTCGCTTTGCCCCATGAGGCGAAAAAACAGGCCATAGGCAGAATCGCCATCGGCCCCAACGGAGACGTGTGGATGAGCAGCCGCACCGAGGGCGACCCCATCTGGCGCACCACGACGCGCTTGGACAAGTGGAAAAAACACCCCGAACTCACTCAAGGAGCCTCTGGTCAGCCTAACTACGTCAACCACTTGCTTTTTGACCGGCAGGGCCGACTTTGGGTATCCTCTTCGCTCAACGGCATCGCGCTCTACGACCCGACAACCGACAAACTCCGCCCTTCACGCATCGAACCCTGGATGCCAAACGGCATCATAGGCGCCTACATGGGCCGCATTTACCAAGACCGAAAAGGGCAGATTTGGGCGGAATCCTTCAAAGGTGCCTGCTATTTCAACCCAGACGACAATTTTTTTCAGACCATCCTGCCCGGCAACCGAGCCGACGCTGACGACGGACTTTATCAGGCTTGGGATATCGCAGAGCGGCCCGACGGGCAATTTTGGATCAGCACAGGCGCTGGGCTGGTACTATTCAACCCGGCCAGCGGCGAGCACCGCCGCTTCTGGAACGAGCCGGGCAAGCCACCCGTGTTCTACACCAACACGCTCCGAGGGCTTCACCTTGACCGAGGGGGCAACCTCTGGATTGCCACGAACGCAGGTATGAACTATTTGCCCGCAGGCAGGCAGCGCATCGAGTTTTTGGGAGAAAAAGAAGGGCTGCCGAAGGTCATCACGATCTCTGTACAGGAATCCCGCGACGGCACCATCTGGGTGGCGAATTACAGCGACGGCGGCCACTACTACCGGCCTCCGGGCGATGCCAAATTCCACCCGCTGCAAGACCACCCCGTGCTGCGCCCCTACGCCGATCGCTTCGGACACTGCATTTTGGAGGACAGCCGGGGCTGGCTGTGGCTGGGGCTGGACGGGCTGGGGCTGGTCTGCTACGATCCTAAAGCGCAAAGCGCACGGCTTTGGGAGCGCAGCCCGCAAAACGACACTACGCTGGTTGGCAACTATGTGAACGCCCTCTGCGAAGCCCCCGACGGCACCATTTGGGCGGCCACTTCGATGGGGCTTTCGGCGATTGACCCGCGCACGTTCCACTTCACCAACTACGACCGCGCAAGGGGGCTGCCCACCAACCGCATCGCTTCGGTGCTGGCCGACGCGCAAAACCGCATCTGGCTCGGTACCCAGCAAGGTTTATGGCTCTTGGACAGTACGCGACGGCACATCCGGCAGTTCGACATGAACGACGGCCTGCCAGAGACTGAATTCGCAAATTTGCCCGCTCGCCGCCTGAGCGACGGGCGTTTTGCCTTCCCGACCCGCCGCGGTGTCGTCACGTTTTATCCCGAAGCGTACACCGCGCAGCAGCCCGCCGAACTGCCGCTTCTGCTCTCCGAAGTGCGGGTGCTCAACCAGCATTTCGACACCCCAACCAACTGCGAGGCCCTCACAGAACTCTACCTCCCGCCGGGAAAAAACTTCTTCTCGCTCGACCTCACCGCGCTCAACTATGCCAACCCGCGCCAAACTTGGTACGCCTACAAAATAGAGCCTTACGACAAAGACTGGACTTACTCCCGCGAGCGCACAGCCAGCTACACCAACGTGCCGGGCGGCAACTACACCTTCCGCTACAAGGCCAGCACCGACCCCAACAACTGGGCCGTGCCCGAAAAATCGCTGCGCATCCGCGTAGGCGAGCACTGGTATTTGTCCAAGTGGTTCTGGGGGCTGGTGGCCCTGCTCGCCGCCGCGCTGGGCATCACCGCCTTCCGCCGCCGCGCACAGTTGCGCGAAGCCTTCCTCAATTTGGAGCGCAAGGCACAGGCGCTGGCGAAGGAAAAAGCCCTGGTGCAGTACGAAAACCTGACCCAGCAACTCAACCCGCACTTCCTGTTCAACTCGCTGGCCTCATTGGGCAGCCTCATCCGGTTCGACCAGAAAACGGCCTCCGAATTCTTAGAAGCCCTGAGCAAGATGTACCGCTACATCCTGCAAAGCCGCGACCGCGAGACGGTGCCACTGCACGAGGAGGTCGCTTTCGCGGAGCATTTTTTAAAGCTGCAAAAAACGCGCTTCGGCGACGCGCTGCAAGTGCACTTCGACATCGGGGCGGAGCACCACGAACGGAAGATCGTACCCGTGACGCTGCAAAATCTCTTAGAAAACGCACTGAAACACAACACTTTCGACACAGACGACCCGCTCGTGGTGGATGTTTTTACTGAAAACAACTGCCTCGTGGTGCGCAACAACGTGCAACTCCGCGCGGTGGTGGAAACCAGCAACAAGCAGGGCCTCGCCCGCCTCCAATCGCTCTATCAGTACCTGAGCGACACGCCGATGGCGGTGGAGGAAGCGGAGGGGTTTTTTACTGTGAAAATACCGCTTTTGGAACGATGAACTATGAACGAGGAACCATGAACTGCGAGATGGCGAGATGCCCTGCTCCTCGCTCATGGTTCCTCGTTCATAGTTCATCGTTCCTCGTTCATGGTTCCTCGTTCACCGTTCATAGTCATCGTTCATTTATGAAGGCCATCATCATCGAGGACGAGCTCCTCATCGCCAAAGAGTTACAGTACAAAATCGCCCAAGTCGCGCCCGACGTGGAAATCACCGACCACCTCACGAGCCTGAAAACGGCCCGCAAGTGGCTGCTGAACAACGCCGAGCCGGACTTGATTTTCATGGACATTCAACTGGGCGATGGCATGAGTTTCGAGTTGTTTGAGCAGTACACGCTGCAATGCCCGGTCATTTTCACCACCGCCTACGACGAGTACGCCATCCGCGCTTTCAAGGTGAACGGTTTCGACTACCTGCTCAAGCCGGTGGACGAGGACGACCTGCGCCGCAGCATCGACCGCTGCCGCAATTTGCTACAAAGCAAGCAGCCCCAGCATACTGGCACCTTGCTCGAACTCGCTCGCCTGTTGCAACAGCCCGCGCAGGCCAGCCTGTATAAGGAAAAATTCATCGCCAGCACCCGCAACCAGTGGGTGCCGGTGCGCACTGCCGACATCGCTTGCTTCGTGCGCGACCAGGTGAACTACCTCCATACTTTCGCCGGTGAGAAATACATGCTGGACTACAACTCGATGGAGGAAATCGAGGAACTGCTTGACCCTCATGTGTTTTACCGCGCCAACCGACAGTGCATCATCCATGTGGATGCCATCCACACGGTGCGCCCGCATGAGAACCAGAAACTGACGGTACACTTGAAAGCCCCGCTGAAAATGGAGGTGGACATCAGCCGAGAGAAGGCGCCGGGGTTCAAGAAGTGGCTGGACCGGTGAGGGAAATTGGGCTTTCTTAAAAAGCCTGCAGGGGTTTTTATAGAAAAGCCCTGTTGAGGGGAATGGCAACCCTCAGATTTACACTGGTACGATCTACCTTGTCGCGTGCATTTCAACATACCCATATCGCCTCTGGAAGTTATTGCCGAGCACCCCGGAAAGGAGGCTGGAGTCGCCTTGTTTATCAAGCGCGATGACTTGCTACACCCTGACATTCAAGGCAATAAGTGGCGCAAACTTGCTCCGGTGCTATCGGAAGTCAAGCAATCGCATCCGGGCGGCATTGTTACGTTTGGCGGGCCTTATTCCAATCATTTGCAGGCGGTAGCGGCAGCCGGTCGGGTATTCGATATACCCACCATCGGGATTGTGCGCGGCCAATATGCCGACCTCGGCAATCCGACCTTACGCGCCGCCCGGCGCGACGGGATGCTGCTCGTGCCGGTTTCCAAACAGGATTACGATACCCGCAAGCACCTGGTGGGGGTGTGGACAGGACAGGACTTGTCGCGGCACCTCATCCTGCCAGAAGGCGGATCAAGCCGATTGGCTGTGGAGCATTGCGCGGCCATTACCCAGGAAATTATTTCGCAACTGCGACATCAGCATTTGGCTGATCAGCCCCTGTACATCTGTTCGCCGGCTGGCACCGGCTGCACGGCGGCTGGCATTGTGGATGGTTTTGAAGGCATAAACGGCCAAATACTGGTCTTCCCGGTGGTGAACAAGGGTTTTGAACCGGACACGCTCCTGCATTTACTCCATGATGTCCGCTTGCGCACTCCAGCAGAAATCGCAGCATTGGCGCGCCGATTTAGCCTTGTACGCGAGTATGAATTCGGTGGGTTTGCCAAGCGAAACCCGCTCGTGCTGGAGTTCGCGCGGTCGTTTCAACAACAAACTGGGATTTTGCTCGATCCTGTTTACACCTCAAAAATGATGTTTGGCGTGTATAACATGCTCACGAAGGGAGTATTCCCACCAGGCAGTATCGTGGTGGTGGTGCATACCGGCGGGCTGCAAGGATGGGACGGTTTTCGGGAAAGATGGGGCGTAGCCCCCTGATGGGTTAGGTGCATGCCCCCGCTGATCACTACCCTACTACACTCCGCCGCCCAATTAGATATCTGCCCTGCTTCGAGGGTATTTGGCTACGCTTCGAGCAGTAAAATTTTTGCTCGGCATCGCTCCGCTCCACCTTTGTGACATCAGATTGATTAGCTGACCAAACCGCACAAACATGACCGTCGTCGCCAACATTTGCCTCTCCATCGCCGCCCTGATTTTCGTGCTGATGGTCATGGATTTGCACCTCAAACCAAGCCCCAGAGGCGGAGATGGCGTTGGCCATGCCTGGGCGGTCTTCATGCTTAACTTGGCTTTTTTCGTCTTTATCGCGTTGGCCGCCGCAGCCATAGGCTGGCGGGGCGGGTTTCAGTGGGTGGCTGCTGGCAGTGGTGCGCGGTTTGTGCTGGTCGTGTTGGGTGTTTTTACCATCGCGTTTGCTTCGGGTCTGAGCAGTTTTGGCCCCGGCCCTGGACCCAGGATACTGAAACAAGCGGCCAGCCTGTTGGCTTTTGTGGTGCCGCTGGCCATGATTGTCGGCGGCTTTCTCTTGTCCAACGACAAATTAGAGGGTGGCACCCCAGCCCCAGCAGCCCGCTGGCTCACGCTGCTGGCCTTCTGGCCGAGCGCTGTCTTGGCTGGTCTTTTTGTGCTTGCCACGATGTTTCAAAGAGTAGAGAACATCTATGGCAGACTGGCCAACCGCGGAAAATTGAGCAGTTTTGAGGAGGGTATTTTAGTCAACATTGATGCTTGTGACATCAGCAAAGACATGGTGTTTATGCTCGTGCATACCGATGCCCACCGCCATCCGACTGTCCGAGAAAAGGCTCTGGCAAAAATCAAAACCCGCCCCGACTGGCAAGAGGAACTCATCCGCCGCCTGAACAATGGCTGGGCCGAAGAGGCTTTTACTTTCTTGGCTTCCAACGAAGTAGATGACAAAAGCCTGTTCCCCGAAGCCGTGCGGGAGGGCGTGTTGAACCAAGCCAAAATCATCCGCGAAAACATCCGAAGGTGCTCTCATCCCTCCCATTTTAGCGCTGGACAGTTTGCTTGGGAGATTGATCGGGTGCTGCGTACCCTCGCAAAATTTGAAGGCATGGGTGTAGATTATCGCCCTGCGGTGCAAGAACTGAGGGCTGCCTTGAATGAACGTACAGAAATCAAAAAAGAAAAATTTAAGGTGGCCACCACGCTGGACGAATGGCTCAAAAAGCGACAATAACCCCTTCAGACAACTCAAAGCCATACTTTTCACAACAAAATACATCACCATGACACAGCACACGCCCTACCAAAATCCTTCCCTCAACGGTCTCTACGACATGCTTTTTTGCGATAACATGGAGCCGTACCAAGCCAACAACACCGCTCCTGATCAACAGCCCTGGGCCACACTTTTTGCAGAAAATCCCAATGAGGCTCAACTCCTCAGCATGGCGGGAGACACCGCTCAAGAAAGCCGTGTAAGGCTTCTGGCCGCTCATCGCCTGAAGGGTTTTTCTAGTGCTCAGCCCAAGCCCGAACTGCTCGGAGTAGTGGTGGAAGTGGCGATGGAGGAGGGGTTGGACGTGGTGGCCGCTTACTCCGACGGTTCGGCCCGCTACCTCAATCATTCGGGCAGCGCCATCGTGTGGGAAAGCCCCAATACTGAGTCTAACCAATTGATTGAAAACATTTTGCGCCACAGCACAACCGTCGTCAAGCAGATCGGCCCCTGGGACGGCGAGCGGATGGCCCCGCCCAGTGCGGGCATGGTGCGCCTCAATTTTTTGGTTTCGGGCCAACTCTACTTTGGGCAAGGCCCGATGGACGTTTTTTTCAGCGACCCGATGGCCGGGCCGGTGCTGAACGCCACGCTTCAACTGATGCAGTTCCTGACTTCGGTAGGGCAGTGATCAGTGCTGCCTACTGCATTGACAATCACCTGCTTTGACAGCAATCGTCACTGCCAGCAATCGCTCATCGTTCATCGTTCCCACCTATGTCAATATCTTTCAAAATTGCCCTTGTCGCCGACTTCATCGCTATTCTAGTGGCCCTGTACTTCGTCTTTTTAGACATAGCCCGGGGTACAACTCCCAGCAACGGCTCGCTGATCATGGCCACCATGATTTTCTGTTGCTGGGTCGTCGCCAGTTGCCTGCTCTATCAGGGCGGCTACAAAACCGTCGCTTCGGCTATGGCTTGGATACCCGCTGTGCCGGTCATCGGTTACGGGCTGATGATCCTGTTGTTCGTGATTTTCAAACCCGACATGAGGTGAGGTTTATGAGGGTTGATGAGGTTGATTATCAACCCATCAACCCTCATCAATTTTATCAACTTTATCAACTTTATCAACCTCATCAACCCTCACAACATGAGTCAGAAAGACGAAAAAGCCCGCTTCGATGCCGCCGTTCAGGCAGAGGCGATGAAACTGATGACCGCCCAACAAGCGCAGTTTGCCCAGATCATGGAGCAGACCATGAAGGCCAGCCTCGGAGGCGTGGAGGGGGCCAGTGCCTCGCTCGAAAAAGAACGCGAGGCTGTGATGAAAGAGTTGGACGCTGCTCGTGAAGAGCGGGCCAAAGCCGAGCGCGAGGGCGACAAAATGGCGCAAGAATATTTCGAGGGGCGGCAAAAGCAATTCATGGAGGCAGCCAAAACCGCACTGCTCCGCGACATCGCCCGGATGCACATCGAAGTGGGCAAATCCGTCATGGACGTCGCCCTCTGGCTGGATGTGAAGTTGGATTTTGTGGAAAGAATTCACGAAGTCATGGGTCGCGCCGCACAGTACGCCGCTCCAAAGCCCAAGCTGCTCAGCCTCGAAGGAACCCCCCGTCTGCGCTACTACGACAAGGGCCGAGGCGGCACCATCCGGTTCGACAGTGTCGC
>JAYSUY010000889.1:0-3249 GCA_043718855.1 Saprospiraceae bacterium
AAACAGTGACCGTCAGCGCGGTGTCGCAGCCTACCGAAGCAGCGATGGTATCCAAGTAGATGCCGGGCTGAGTGTAGGTGGTGCCGTAGAGTGTGGTGGAGCCGCCGGGGCAGATGGTGGCGGAGCGGGTGTTTTTTACAAAAATACTGGGCAGCAGTTGGTATTCAATCGCACTATCACAGCCGAACGAATTGGAAATGGTATCCCACACAATTGCAGGAGCGAAGTAAGGGGTGCCGTTGATTTCAAAGGCTTGGTTTGGGCAAAGGTTGACTTTTCGAGCGGCCTGCGGCAGGGTGGTTGTACACTTGTCGAAGACAAAAATGGGTATGTTTTTTACCTGCAAAGCCCAGTTAGTAGGTTGCGAGAAGTTGTTCAACGTCAGCGAAAGTGGGCCGGACTGTGGACTAAAATCTTGACTTTCGACAGTGAGGGGTTTCGGGCAGCACTGTTTTACCAAGCCTGCCGCGTCGGTTTTTACCACAAAAATATCGTCGCCGCCTGCACCGAAACTCCGCGTGTGGCCTACGGAAATAAAACCGTTGTCAGCAGTGTGAATCGTCCAGAACAAGCGGTCAGGCCCCTGGCCGCCAAATCGGTTGGCCCACTGAACTCCTCCAGAAGCGTTGATTTTTATCAACATCCCGTCAGCAGAACTCGGATTGGCGAAGTCCCAAGCCGTGAGCAGGAAGCCGCCATCGGAAGTTGTTTCTACTGGCCCACGAAAGTTAGTGCCTTGAAAACCATACACTTTCGACCAGATTGGGGTGCCATCGCGCTTGATCTTCATGGCCCACTGTCGTATCTCGCTGCCCCCGGTAGCCGACCAAGTGTGGTCCGCCATGATGAAATTGCTATCAATTGTAGGCAACAAATTGTAGAGTGCCTCAGTACTGCTGCCGTCGTAACCTTTTGCCGAAATCACTTGGCAGGTTTGGAGGTCTAAGGTGACATAACACCCGCTTCCCACCGCACCGCCACCTGCGTACATGATGTTGCCTTCGATGTAGCCAACCTGTACCTGCTCGTCTGCGCCCGTACCGAGGGTTTTGGAGTACAGCACGTTACCATTGTTATCCAATCGGATGAAGTAAGCATCCAAACCGCCCTGACCGATGCTGTACTGCGGGCCAGAAAGCAGATACCCGTCGGGCAACCTGACGAGACCGCGAGCGTAGTCATTGTCGGAGCCGCCAAAAGTCTTGCACCACATCACGTTGCCGTCAAGGTCAACCCTCATCACGAACAAATCTTGTTGGCCTTGCCCAAAACTCCACGTTTCTCCGGCGACCAGATAGCCGCCCCCGTTGGCTTCTATCACCTTCATAAAAATGTCTTTGGCAGCCCCCCCGTAGGAGCGCTGCCAAAGCATCTCGCCGTCTTCATCAATTTTAAGCAGGTAAGCGTCGGGCTGTTGGCTGCCCGCGGGCGTTGCAGAGCCTGCGATCAGATAGCCCCCGTCAGAGGCCCGCAGTATGTGGTTTGCTTGGTCGTCGCCCACGCTTCCGTAGGTTTTCTGGAAAGTCTGACCGAACGCATCAAAGTGAAAAACGAAGAGGAGAAGGAGCGCGAAGAGCGGCCTTTTTAAATTGAAATTCATGGATAACTGGAAGGTTGATGGTAATGAGCAAGTGAGCCTGTCTATTTTTGCCCAAAAATAGCGACAACAAATGTCTTGGAAAAACACCCTGCCCTTCTTTGCTTGGCAAACACTTCGCTTTTCTCGCAGTATGTCGGAATTCCGCCAAAACTGGAGCAACTACGACCGCTGGATGCAATCCTTCAGACCCGACCGAAACTCTGTGAACGACGAGTCGGCCTGGATTACCTTCGATGCACTCGACTACCTGAGCGCATGGCTCCGGCCAGAGTACCGCATTTTCGAGTACGGCGGCGGCGGCTCCACCCTTTTTTTCTGTAAAAAAACGGCCTCCGTTGTCACGGTCGAGCACCACAAAGAGTGGTTCCAAACTTTGGAAAAAATGATGCTGGCCAAAGGCTACTCAAACTGGCAAGGTCATTTTGTGGAGTCAGAGCCTGTTTTGGATTGGCACCTGCTCGACGCGGCCAATCCCGCTCATTTCAGGAGCAATTCACCCGACCAAAAAAACATGGGTTTTGAAAAGTACGCCCGCATGATTGCCCCCTTCGACGACGGCTTTTTCGACCTTGTGCTGGTGGACGGCCGCGCCCGCACATCCTGCATCGCACAGGCTATTCCGAAGGTAAAATCGGGCGGCTTGTTGGTTGTGGACAACGCCGAGCGACCCTACTACCTCCCGGCTTTCAAGGAGGTTTTTGCCTCAAAATTTACAGTCGAATTGGACATCTACGCCCCGGTTCCGTACACGCCAGATTTCAGTACTACCCTGATTTTAAGGAAATTGTAGCGTACCAAAGGCGCTATTTTTTGCGGGCCGTGACCATGAACACCGAAGCGTCGCGGTTGGTCAGTTTGCCGTTGTCGAAGATCAGGTGCAGCAGCACGAAGCCAAAAGACCAGATTGCCCTGAGCGGCTTGGGCAATTTGAAGAGAAGGCCGTCTTGAAAAATCTGCAACCCCGAAGCGAAGCGGTTGAAGATACCCAGCGACTCCACAATCTCGAAACCTTCGCGTTCGATGGTTTTTTCCAGCCCGTCGCGGGTCCAGCGCCAGAAATCGGTGGGGTCGGGGTGGTAAATCCAGTAGCCGTGCGTAGAAAGGAACATCAGCCCGCCGGGTTTGAGCAGGCGGTGCGCCTCCTGCAAATACTTGGCTGGGTCGAGCACGTGCTCCAGCACCTGAGTGGAAAGCAGCGCGTCGAAACAGGCATCGTCGGCAGCCACCCGCCCGCTCGGCAGTTCGATCAAGATGTCGGCCTCCGGGTTGTACTTGATGTCGGCCCCGATGTATTTCCCAACGTGTGGCTCGAAAAGCGGGCGGTAGGGCGAGTCGCCGCAACCATAGTCCAGCAGGATACCGACGTTTTCTCCAGCCAAATGGTGGGCGATGACGTGCTCGTTGCACTCGCGGAGTTTTTTCAAGTGGTAGTAGCGGCCGCTGAAAAGCGAAGGGTTGAGTCGGCTCATGCGCGAGGTCGATAGATTGTTTTAGAAAACTGGTGCAGCAAGTCGTTCAGTTCGGGCGAACTCAACTTAGGAACGTGTAAACAATAACTCATCACTTTTGGCTGCTTCTTTTCACCTCATACTGCCCATCTTTTTGTTTAAATAGCCCCACTATTCGCGCAAAAAGATAGTTGTCTGAGG
>JAYSUY010000890.1:0-3248 GCA_043718855.1 Saprospiraceae bacterium
TTCGTCACCCAAAAATACCTCGGTTATCCGCTTTTCAGCACCTTCTTTTATCCTCGCAGCCCCCCCCCCGGCTGTTGCATTTGAACCTTGAATCTGCGCAGTCCATCATTTTTGAACGTAAAGGATTGATTCACCAATTCCGTGGGCGGTTCGATTCTGCTGAATATTACTATGGACGAACCATCAGTATTTGGGAAAATACGAAGGAATATGACCGATACGCAAAGGCACTCAATACCCGTGCGGCACTTTATAATTTTAAGGGAAATTTGGACATGGCAATGACTGACCGATTCAAAGCCCTCGAAATTTTGCAAAACGCACTGGATAAACCGGATGATTTGACGGCGGAGAAAAAGGGAGAATTGGAAAGTGCGATGGTCGAAATCCGTGCCTTTTTGGGTAATGATTTTGTTAGAAAAAAGGAATACCAAAAGGCTTTGGACATTTTGCAGGCACCGACTGCCTATTATTTAGAAAAAGGCGAGATCCGAATGGCAGCCATGTGCCTCAACCCCACCTCAGTTGCTTACGAAAAACTCAAGAATTTGCCCAAAGCATACGAATCCTGCCAGAAATCAATTGATTTGTTGCGACCTGCCAATGTCCTGTCAGATTTGGGTGTGAGCCTCATTAATTACGCAAAATTTCTCCATGTTGAAGAAAAATGGCAGCAAGCACTCGACACCCTGAAAGTCGCAAAAGTGATTTTTGAAAAATTGAACAATCCGGTGGCACTGGGCAGGATCAATTTCAACATCGGGCGCAGCCAGGCCCATCTTGGACAAATGAAGGAGGCAGAAGATAACCTTCAATTTACGTATACGCTGAACGACCAACGCAAGGATTATCTCCCGTTATTGGAAGTTTGCAATGAAATGGTGAAATTGCACAAGCGAAAAGGTGATTTCGCTGCTGCTTTGAAATTTCAAGAAAAAGCAATTGTGGTGAGCGATTCAATTATGAATGGCGAAAAGGAAAAAATCACAAAAAACTTGGAAATAAAATACGAGACGCGGGAGAAACAGGCCGAAATCAAGTCCCTGAAATTAGAAAAAAAATTAACCGACCAAAGCACCCGCTGGGCGGCTGGTTTCCTGATTTCGATTGTTGGTGCAGGTGCTTGGTTCTTGCGCTACCGCCACCGCCGCGAAAAAGCCCTGCTCGAAAAAGACCTCGAAACCAAGCGCCTCGAAAACGATGTGCTGATCGTCAACGAAAACCTGAACCGCCAAGCGTTGGAAAACGCCGCCCATGAACTTGAGTTGCACAAAAGTCAGTTGGTAGAATTCACGGCCCTGATGCTGGAAAAAAACACCAAAATTGAGGGCCTGCAATCCCAAATCGAGCAAATTGCACACCCCGGAGAAAGCAGCCCCGTTCGGCAAAAGGCCTTGGACAGCGATGATATCGACGCGCTTTTTCAAGCGTCACTCGTCACGGAAACGGACTGGCAAATCTTCCAAAAGCATTTTGAAAAGGTCTTTCCCGGCATTTTGAACCGCCTGAAAATCCAGTACCCCAAACTCAGCACCGCCGAACTCCGGCTCGTGCTGCTGACCAAAATGGGTCTAAAAACGAAAGAAACCGCTGGTCTGCTCGGCATCTCACCCGATTCAGTGCAAAAACTGAAATACCGCTTCAAGAAAAAAATGGGGGTCTCGGAGGAAGAGTTGCTGGAAAGTGTGGAAGTATAAAAATGGAGTAAAAACTTAGGTGCCCAAATTTTCTGGCTTTGGAACCATGTAACAAGCCCGTGCTTTGTCTTCAAGTGGAGAAAGGTGTTTCGTAGGCGACTTGGGCGAGTGGCACGAAGGCGGCTACGTTTTTACCAAAATAGATCGTTTTTGGTAACTGGTTAGCATGATCCAGACGACGGTATTTTTTTGACAGGATACGCAGGATGAACAGGATTAGAGTCGGCTTTGCCGACCTAGGTGGCGAAGCCGCCGTTTAAAATCCTGTTCATCCTGTGTATCCTGTCAAAAAAAACTTCATCCCGTACCCAATGATCCTTTTTCAACGTGCCTGAAATAACCGTTATGGTCTTGGCTAACCAGTTAGCGTTTTTGAAAAACATAGGGCAGCCAGTCAACAGACGGCTGCCCTATGTTTTACTTTTTTAGAACGAGAATGTCTCCTACTCTTTCACCACCTTCCTTACTGCTGTGCCTTCGCTCGTCTCCAGGCGCACGAAGTACACCCCAGCACTGGCTGAGGTAGCCTCCCAGCGGAAGTTATTCAGGCCAGACATAGCGGCTATTTTCTGCGACAGCACCGTGCGTCCAGTAGCATCCGAGATGAGCAACCGCACCTCCTGCGCGTGGTCGGCGGCAAACAAAATTGTCGTCGCGTCGCTGAACGGATTGGGCTGCACTTCCAGGTACTGCACCGACTTGGCCTCTGCTAACCCGCTGGTTTTCAGTGTGAACGGCACGGGCGACTGGACACCGCCTTGGTGCAAATCGGCTACGAAGTACATTTTTTCCACCAAATCTTGCACCGTCCCGGTCTCGCTGTTGTACAGTTTGAACTGCAACTGCTCGCCCGACGTGTTGGCAAATGTGGTCAGGAAAAACTGGTACACGCCCAGCGGCTCGATGAAGAGCGCCTGCGCTGAGCCGCGCACTTGGCCGCTTGCCGTGAACGCGCCCAATTCGTGGCCCGCCAGCGTAGCGTTTTGGCCGCCTGCCGAGAACATCCCGATGAGGGTCATGCTGTGCTCAAACTGCGTAGCATCCACCTGCCAGAAGGTGTGAGAGGGTGAGAGGGTGAGAGGGTGAGAATTATTCCCTCCCGGCTTATTCGGCGGTTGCGGCGGATAGACAAGCGTCCCAGCGTTGCTGATTTTCAACTGATAGCCTTTCGGCGGCTCCATGAACTGTAAGGAACCGAGCCAGCCGAAGCCCGCGATGTACTGTGCGAAAGATGTTTGTCCTTTGATGATGTCCCCATTGAGTGGGCTGAGGCCAGCGAGGGCCGTCGAGACAGGCAGCGCGTAGTTGGGCACGTAGCCGATCCAGTTCCAGCCCGCAGCGATGGGGATGCTCAGCGAAGCCGGGTCAATCAGTGCGCCCACCATCTGCAAGGTGTCTGGCTGGTCGGCGCGGTACTGGTACATGCTGCGGTTATTGAGCGTCGTGAGCGAGCCTATCCAACTGGCACCGAAGTATTCGGCGAAAGTGGTCTGGCTCTTAATCAAATCATTCTGAGGGTGTTGCAGCGATGCCAGCGCGGCAGTCGGGGCT
>JAYSUY010000090.1:0-2357 GCA_043718855.1 Saprospiraceae bacterium
CCATAAAGAAGATTGTGGTACGTATTAGAATTGAGCGTTGACAATATTTTTTTCAAATTAGTCTATTATGCAACTTCTTCTTCCACCGCCATTGCTTCCGCAATTTCTATTTCATCATCCACTTCATCAAACTCAATGCGGAGATTTTCAACGATAAAATCTTGACGTTCAGGCGTGTTTTTGCCCATGTAATAATCCAAAATATGGTCAATATTCATTTCGTCGGTCATCACGACGGGTTGTAGGCGGATGTCTTCTCCGATAAAATCCTTGAATTCTTCGGGCGAAATTTCGCCTAAACCTTTGAAGCGGGTTATTTCTGCCTTACCCCTCAGTTTGCGAATCGCTTCTTGTTTTTCTTGTTCAGAATAACAATAGTAAGTCGTTTTTTTATCTCGCACACGGAAAAGCGGTGTATCTAAGATGAAAAGGTGACCGTTGCGCACGAGGTCGGGGAAAAATTGCAGGAAAAACGTGAGCATCAGCAGGCGGATGTGCATCCCGTCCACGTCGGCATCGGTGGCGATCACCACGCGGTTGTAGCGCAGGTCGTCCATGGAGTCCTCGATGTTCAGCGCGTGTTGCAGCAGGTTGAACTCCTCATTTTGGTATACGATTTTTTTGGTTAAACCAAAGCAGTTCAAGGGTTTACCCCTGAGACTGAACACCGCTTGACTGTTCACGTTGCGGGCCTTTGTGATGGAGCCGCTGGCCGAGTCGCCCTCGGTGATGAACACCGTACTGGCCAGTTTTTTCTCCTCGTCACATTTGTCGTTGAGGTGGTAGCGGCAGTCGCGGAGTTTTTTATTGTGGACGTTGGCGGCCTTGGCCCGCTGGTTGGCGGTTTTTTTGATGTCGGCCAAATCCTTGCGCTCGCGCTCGCTTTGCAAAATGCGGCTCTGCATTGCCTTCGCCACATCCGGGTTGCGGTGCAGGAAATCGTCAAGGGCTTTAGTCAGAAAATCGGACATGAATGTGCGCACCGCCGGGCCATCGGGTGCCATGCGGTCAGAGCCGAGGCGGGTTTTGGTCTGGCTCTCGAACACCGGCTCCTCCACCCGCACCGCCACAGCGGCGATGACGCTTTCCCGGATGTCCTTCGCGTCGTAGTCTTTTTTGAAGTGGGTGCGCACCACTTTCACCAGCGCCTCGCGGAAGGCGTTAAGGTGGGTGCCGCCTTGCGTGGTGTTCTGGCCGTTCACAAACGAGTGGCATTGCTCGCCGTAGTGGTTGCCGTGCGTGATGGCCACCTCCACATCCTCCCCTTTGAGGTGAATGATGGGATAGCGCGTCTCCTCGGTAGCGGTTTTTTTGGATAGCAGGTCGAGCAGGCCGTTTTTGGAGAGGAAGGATTTGCCGTTGAAATTGATTTTCAGGCCTGCGTTGAGGTAGGCGTAGTCCCAGAGTTTTTGCTCGATGAACTCTGGTAGCCAGCGGTAGTTGCGGAACAGGCCATTGTCGGGCTTGAAAAAAATCAGGGTACCATTTTCTTCTTTCGTCGGCTCTAACTTGCTCTCGTTCTTTAAGTTGCCAAAGTTAAACTCTGCTGTTTTGGCTTGACCTTCCCGGAAAGCGGACACTTTGAAAAACTCCGACAGCGCGTTCACTGCCTTCGTACCCACACCGTTGAGACCCACTGTTTTTTTGAAAGCCTTGCTGTCGTACTTCGCGCCGGTGTTGATTTTCGACACCACGTCCACCACTTTTCCGAGCGGGATGCCACGCCCGAAGTCGCGCACCGTGCAGCCGCTCTCGTTGAGCGTGATGTCGATTTGCCGACCGTAGCCCATCGCGTACTCGTCGATGCAGTTGTCTATCACCTCTTTCATCAACACGTAAATGCCATCATCAGGGCTGCTGCCGTCGCCGAGTTTGCCGATGTACATACCCGGCCGTAGGCGGATGTGCTCGCGCCAGTCGAGCGATTTGATTTCGTCTTCGGTATATCTGACCTCTGTCATGTCTGGATGCTTGTGTTGGGTAGGCGGCTCTGGGCTATTGGCCGTTGGCTGCTGGCTATTAGCCTTTTGCTGTTTGCCCTTCGCTGTTGGCTCTTTGGCATTCAGGCTCAGTAGATTGCCTTTTGCGCCTTGCCCTTTGCTTTTTGATGTGGTGGTGTGAATCGCGCCCAAAGTAACGGAGATTTAAACTTCTTGCAGAAGTGGTTACAAATTGTTGGGCGAAGGTAGGGTAGGGGTGGTGTTTTTAAAAATAAATTGTTTTAAAATTGTGTCATTTCGATTGGAACGCCGAAACGACCGACACCGCTGATACCATCCAAAAGCAGTCGATATTTTAAGTTTTGGGTAAAAGGTCATCTGAAAACGTGGTCGGTGGTATCAGCGGTGTCGGTCGTT
>JAYSUY010000891.1:0-3247 GCA_043718855.1 Saprospiraceae bacterium
CGGAAGTTGGGGTCGATATCGGAGAACTTCCGCAGCAGGAAGGGCTTGAGTTCGGCGATGGCCTCGGCGTATTTTTTGGAGTGGTACAGGCACTCGCCCTTGCGCAGCCGCGAGAGCCAGTAGATGTGCTGCAAGGGCAGCGAACGCTTGACGGCGTTGTCCATATCAATCACCGCAGCTTCCCACTCATTTTTCAGCATTTTCACCTTGCCGCGTCCGTAGTAAGGCTCAGCATTGTTGGGGTACAGGTCGATGCTTTTTGAAAAGTCGTAGAGCGCATCCTTATAGTTTTTCAACTTGTAGTTCACATAGCCACGGCGCTCGTAGGCGAGGGCGTGCCGCTCATACTTCTCGATGGCCATGTTGAGGGCCTCCGAAGCCTCGCTCATTCCTCCTTGTTGCAGCAGCGTACAGCCCTGATTGTACATGAACACCGCAGCCTTGTCGGAACTCGGCTCGATCTTCAAATGATGCAGCACATGCCCGCTGTCCACGCACCACGCGCCCATATTTCCCATGACGGCAAACTGCGCTACCTCTTGCAACAGCGAAGTAGTGCTGCGCCAGTTTTTCTCGGTACTCATCGCCACCTGCTGCGGCACAGAGAGTGTGAGGTCTTCAGCGAAAAATACATCCTCTGCCTTGAGCAGGATGTCGGATTTGAAATAGTTCTCAATCCGGGTCTGCCAGTGTTTCAGCACCATGTCATAGGTGCGCTGCGACCCAAAGTCTAAGCGGCCTTTGAAGATGAGCTTGAGAGGCTGTTGCGTCGATATCGATGGAGTGATCATGCTGCTGCTGTTTAGAATGTTTGACCTGTATTGATTTGGTTTGGAGCAGCGAAGCCCATCTGTCGCACGGTAAGGCAAGTGCGACGAAAGGATGAGCCAAAGGATTAGGGCTGTTGATCTGGCACCATCTGAAAAACCTGTTTTCAGTATGCTGCGCCAGCAACGAGCGAGACATTTCCACAGTCGATTGTTGAAAACACAACCGACGCTCAGTAAAACACGAAATCTTTCTTGTTGACCTTCTCTGAAAGGAAGCCCGGTGTTCCCACAAACTGACCGGGGTGGAGCAAGGTTCTTTCCCTAATTAAGGGATACAAAATTCTATTTTTTCTTCCAGCCCTGCAAGGTGAACATCAGTGATTTGTAAAAAAAATTTTTTGTTTTAAGTTTTTTTGCCCAATAAAATTCCAACCTTCGTGACGAACACAGGTTTGTTGCCGACTACTTGGTTGCACAAATGAAATTCGTGCTAAAAATTTAACCTAAAGTTTAAGTTTAAAATTTTTTACGGACATTTCGCCCGTTCGGTCCACAAGGGCAATTGAACACCATGTTTTTACAATTTGTTTCAAAAATGTCAGACAAACGACTTTTCGACTACCTGCACGAGCAACTGCAGGAGGCCCCGCAAGCCAAAGCCTTCGGCTCCAAAATTGGCGGCGAGTGGCACTACTACTCCACCAGCGACATGGTGGATTTGGTGAACCGAGCCAGCGTCGGCCTGCTCCGCCTCGGCCTCCGGCCAGGCGACAAGGTAGCCTCTGTGGTGTACAAAGCCTTGCCCGACTGGGCAGTGCTGGACTTCGCGCTGATGCAGATCGGTGTGCTGCATGTGCCGATGTACCCCACCATCAGCCCCCGCGAGTATGAGTTCATCCTGAACGAGTCGGAGGCCCGATACTGCGTGGTGGGAGAGGGCGACCTCTACGACAAGGTGCAGAAGGCGCGGGGCAACGCCCCCGGTCTGTCTGAAATTTTCACCTTTCACCAGCACCCTACGGCCCGCGACTGGAGTGTACTGCTGGCTGAGCCGGGTTGCGACCTGTCGGAGGTGGAGCGCATCAAGGCCACCATCCGCCCCGACGACTTGATGACCCTGATCTACACCTCCGGTACCACCGGCAACCCCAAGGGCGTGATGCTTTCGCACCGCAACATCACCTTCAACGCAGAGGCCATCCGCGACATCGTGCCCGTGCAGACGGGCGACCGAGTGTTGAGTTTCTTGCCCGTGAGCCACGTTTTTGAGCGTGTAGCGGTGTATTTCTACACCCTCTCTGGGTGCAGCGTATCGTTTACAGGTACCGATAACTTGGGCGGCGACGACGGCGATTTGAAGGCCATTCGCCCACACTTTTTCCCCACTGTGCCACGCCTGCTGGAAAAGGTGTACGAGAAAATTTACAGCAAAGGCATGGAACTCACAGGGCTGCGCCGCTGGCTGTTCTTCTGGGCGCTGGGCCTCACTGATGACTGGGATTTTGACAAAAAATACAGCGGATGGCGCGCCTTTCAGTGGAAAATCGCCCACAAACTGATTTTCTCCAAGTGGCGCGAAGCACTCGGCGGCCATGTGCGCGGCATCCTGACTGGGGCCAGTGCCTGCCCGGTGAAGGTGATGCGAACGTTCAATGCGGCGGGCATACCCGTGCGCGAAGCCTACGGCATGACCGAGGCTGCGCCTGGCGTGAGTGTCAACCGCTTCGAGCCGGGCTGCGCTATGTTAGGCTCGGTGGGCATCGTGTTCGACGGTGTTGACCTGCAAATCGAGACTGGTACAGATTACCGCCTCGGCGAGGGTGAAATACTGGTGAAAGGCCCGAACGTGATGGAGGGCTACTACAAACAGCCAGACAAAACCGCTGAGATGATCCGCTACATCAACGGCGAGCGCTGGTTGGCTACGGGTGATGTAGGCACGGTAGTGGAAGGCCCAGGCGGTCACCGCTTTTTGAAAATTACCGACCGAAAAAAGGAACTGTTGAAAACCAGCGGCGGCAAGTATGTGGCCCCTACGCCCATCGAAGCCATGTTCAAGGAACACCGCCTTGTGGATCAAGCGATGGTGGTGGGCGAAAACTTGAAGTTCGTTTCAGCCCTCATCGTGCCCTCCGAGGACGGCCTGCGGGAGTGGTGCCAAAAGCACGGTATCGTATGGACGAACCTGACTGAAGCGGTACAAAACCCGAAGGTGCAGGAGCGGTTCGAGATGCTGGCAGAGCGCATCAACCCCAACTTCGGCCATGCCGAGCAGATCAAAAAAGTGACGTTGCTGCCCCAGCCTTGGGAGCCAGTGAAGGCAGATGGCTCAGAAGCCGAACTGACCCCAACGCTGAAACTGAAACGTCGGGTGATTATGAGCAAGTACCGGGAGCAGATCGAGGAGATGTACGCATAGGTTTTCCGAAAGGTAGAAACTTAGCCCACCGCCCACTGAGGCAGCAATTGGGACGCGG
>JAYSUY010000892.1:0-3244 GCA_043718855.1 Saprospiraceae bacterium
AGTTCCCCCAAAGTCCAGCACAGCGCATATTGGCCGTTTTGGGTACTGGTACCCGCGCTTCCGACCACATGGCGGGCAAGGCTTTGCGCATGGGATGGAAATGCGGCAAGCGATAAAAGAAAAAGGAGTGTCTTCATGTCCTTAAACTATTTTAGAGTGAAATAAATACCAACAAAAATAGCAGAATCAACTCAATACCCCCACACCTGCACCCGCTCCGCCCCCGGCTCCCAGTGCGGAGTCTGCTTCACCCCGTTGCCACGCGACTTCCGCACCAATGCGCCTACCTCAGTTTGCAATTTGCCAAACACCTCCCCGACACTAAGCCCGCGAAGCCCATCGGTATCCAGCGCAGCGCAAGCCGCCGGGTTGCTCAGCAAGTCTCGGAGCGCCTTAGTGAACGCCCCGTTTTGTCCAGCCTCGTCCTCGTACGAGGATTCCTGCGCAGCGCACGAAGCCACCACACACACACGGTCGCTGCCCTTGCGCCCGCTATCGGCGAAGGCCCCGCTGTGGCAAGCATCCAGCAGCACAAACTTGCGGCAAGGCAGCGTGTCGAGCACTTGTAGGATGTCTTCGCGGAGCGAAAAACTGGTGTACTTGGGGTTGCCCGCGTTGAAGGTGCTGCCAAACAGCCGCAACTGCCCCTTGTCCTCGCTCAAAATGCCGTGTGTGGAGATGAACACCAGCACCGCATCATCGGGCCGCAACAAGCGGCGGCTCGACATCAAGCCCAACTCCCGCACGGCCTGGGCAATGGCCTCCGCACGGGTTTCTTCCAGCGTAACCAGCGTGGTAACTTCCACGTTGTCAAAGACTTTTCCCTGCTGCCGCGCGAACAAATCCGCCACATCACGGGCATCTTTTTGGGTGTACTTGAGTTGACCGCGTGGATCGGGCACTCCGATGCTGAGTACATACAGCGTCGTTTCTTTGATCTTGTAGCGCACCGTCATGGGTGCGGTCACGGCGCGTTTGCCACCTTTCTTCACCACGAGTTGCAACACGTTATCGCCCGGTTTCAGGGTCAGCAAACTGCTGGCACGGTAGATGAAAACCACTGTTGACTTGTTTTTTCTCCCCAACTGCACCTCGTCACTTTTGATGCCGCCAAACGAGAGGCTGTCCTTGCCGCCTGCATGTGTGTGCAACAACCACAGGTCGCTGAGTGTCACTGCCACATTGCCGCTGATCTCCACGGAGAGTTCCATTTTTGCTTGATTGGAGCGACGGCCCATGCGGTCGCTGCCATCATCCCAGCGGATTTCGAGGTCGATATTGGCCGGGAGTGGGGTATTGACTGGCTCGGTAGCAGCGGTTGTTGCTGTTTTTACCACCTCGAATTCAGTGCTCAAATCAGCAGCGGCACCCAGATTTTCTCCGTTCATAAAAATTTTCAGCACTACTTTTTGAGCATCACCCAGCCCAGCCGTGAGGGCGAGGTGGTAAGTGCGCGTACTGCCTACAGGCCATTTTTTTTCTATAAAATCCTTGTATGTCCCCGAAAGCGCAGCGCCTTCCGAGGTGTGGAAAGCCAGCGTCACGTTTTTGGCTTCGGCTTGGCCGTCGTTGCGGAGCGTAATCTCCACATCCGTTTTCTGCCCACGCACCAACTGCGGTTTCCGGCTGTCCACCGCCTCCGCTTTCAGGATTTGAATCCTTGGTTTCTGGGCGGCTCCTACGGTCAGCGTCGTATTTTTTTCTGCCAACAAGGCCCCGTTGCTGCTGTTCAGCCGGATGTCGAGCGGGCTATCGCCGGGCGGTGCCTCTCGGTCGGCCCAGAGCGGGATGTTGGCCAAGTAGCGTTCACCTGCTTGCAGGGGCGGCAGGGCAAATCGGAGGCCGCTGTAGCAGCCAGGCAGGTTGTTGGGGCAGTTGGCGGTGAGGTACATCCCCTCCACTGGGCCATTGGCGCGGTTGACTACCTCCACAGACAATGCGCCTGTGCTGCCCGGCTGCACCGTGGGTGCCACGCCGAGCGCACTCATGCCCACGCTGCTCGACACCGCCGCGGCGGCGTAGGGCAGTGTGAGCGATTCGATTTTAGCGAAAGCAAAATTGCGGTCGTCGCGGAGTTTGTTGCCATCGTTTTGCTCGCCGCAGAGCCACACATCGCCGGAGTACATCCGCAGACCGCGCACGGCCCGCTCGGCTAGTCCGTCACCAAAATCAGCCATGTCTGCCGATTCCAAGCGCTGGCCCGTGTGGTCCACCCGCCAAGTCGCCATGTTGGGTTCTGATGCACCAGACCGGTGCGATACGGTGCTGCCCACCACTAAGCAAGTTTTCGCATCCAGCACCACGATGTCGTTGGCTTCGTCGAGCCTCCGGCCACCGGCATTTGCCTTGCGCCCGCCAAACGTGCGAAAAGCGATTTGCTGGCGGTTTAGATCACTCGGTATGTACACCGTGAATGCCTCCTCCTGCAAATTAGGGACTTTGACCGTACCCACCCCAAGCAGGTTGCCGCCAGTAGTCAGCACACAGCCGCCAGTGGCCACCACATCGAACTCTGGCTGGTAAAGTATCGAAGCCAGCAAGGCACCTTTCACATTGGTTTTCAGGATAAAAACCCGTCGCTTGCCATCTGGCGTTTTGCCGCAGCCGTAAAAAAACCACTCGTTGTTGCCTTCCAGCAGCACCACTTTTTCCACCTGCACGTTCGGCTGGCCGTCTATCTGTTCAAATCTTTGTTCCAAAACCCGCTCTCCGACCACACTCCACAGCGCAAACCACACCCGCCCGCCCGACACACCTGCAACCGCCATATGTTGGCCATCGCGGCTGGTCTCGATGTCCTGCACGGCAGCCAGCGTGAGGCGGTGACTGGCAGTCGTCGCCTCACTTGCTGAGGTTTGAAACACCGTGCGCTCCCAAATCGGACCGCCCGCCGGGTTGCGGCACATCAGCCAAGCCCGGTGTACGTTGGCACTGTCGGAGGTGCCACCCACCCAGATTTTGCCTGTCGGGTCTTCCGCAACAGCCAGCGCATGGTCGTTCCAGCGCACCGATCCCAGCCGTGTGCGAAACACCTCCGTACCCTGATGGTCCGTTTTGGTGAGCGTACCATCCCAGCCCGCCCAGTCCTCGGAGTCAGCGTCGCCTACGGCCAATATGCCGCCGTCCTGCGCCCGGCAAGCGTTGTGCATATTGTCGGTGGTTTTTTTGTTGCCAGAATTAAAAATGACAACCTGCGACACAGCACTGAACGCGCTGAACATCAAGAAGATGGGTAAAAAAATAA
>JAYSUY010000893.1:0-3241 GCA_043718855.1 Saprospiraceae bacterium
GTTCACCGCAAAAAACAGCACTAAATAAATCCACAGTCCGTCCAGAAAATGCCAGTAGATGGTGAGGAGGCGCAGTTTGAGGCGTTTTTCGGGATCGGAGAAATACACCAGCACCGTAACAGGGTCCACCATGCGTTTTTGGGCGGTGCGGTAAAACTGCCAGAGGAAGGGCAGCCCCGCCACGACGTGTGCCAAGTGTACGAACGAGATGACGTAGAGAAACCCCGTGGTGGTGGAAGAATTCAGTACGATGTTGTTTTGAAACAGCCACCACCAAGCCACCGACTGCATCGCCATGAACAGCACGGAGAGCCACATCGTCCATTTCAAATTTTGCTGATAGCCCTCCGTATCGTCACCCAAGTAGCATTTCTTTGCCCTCGCCATCGTCCAACTACTGCTCAACAGGATGGCGGTGTTAACGATGAACAAGGCGGGGATTTGCACTGGAGCCACGTTTTGCGTGACGCGGATGTAGATGTACGACAGGGTGAGCGCCAAAAACAGGGCACTGAGGCCAAACAGCAGAATGAACAACATCACGTTGTTGGGGTGAAACAGAAATTCGTCTTGTTGTTGAGGAGCGGGGCGAGTGGATGGTGTGGGCATAAACCTTCGTTTGGGCTGTTTAACTGATTTTTGCCTCAACTGTTTTGAGTACCGAAAGCACGGCGTTTACGCCGTCGGGACAAACGCCGTTTACGGCGAATCACTCAGAGCAAACCGCTACGGCAAACCGCCCGCAACGTTCGGCCAGAAATGGCCTCATCCTGACGGCGTAAACATCGTGCTGCCGCAACCCCCAAAGCCAATTCCCCGTATCAGGCCACACCGTTCGATTCTTATCCACTACTTCTTCTGAAACTTATGCCACTTCGCCAACTCATGGCCGCCGCCGCCTTCACGCTGCTTGCCGCCACTTTCGCCCAAGCCCAAAAACTGCCCAAATTCATGCGGCTCGACCCCGCCGACCACACGCTCTACACCGGCAACCAAGCCTCTACCGGATTGTACGACGAGGCCAAAATTCAAAACTTCCACCTCTGGTTTGCCCAGCCCGACTACTGGCAGCAGTTAAAAAACAACTACACCGCCAAGATTGATCTGCCCGCCACTCTGGTTGTGGATGGCGATACCTTCCCCAACGTCGGCGTACGCTTCAAGGGCAACACCTCGTACCAAGGCACCACCAATTCCGACAAAAAATCCTTCAATATCAAGATGGATTACCTCAACCCCGCCCAGAATCTGGACGGCTACGAGACGCTCAACCTGAACAACGCCTTCCAAGATGCCTCCTTCATGCGCGAAGTGGCCTTTGTACACCAGATCAGGCGGCACATCCCGGCGGCGCAGGGCAACTATGTGCGGCTCTTCATCAACGGGCAGAGTTGGGGCATTTACCCCAATGTGCAGCAGATCGACGGCGACTTTACGAAGGACTGGTTTTTCAGCAACAACGGCACCCGCTGGCGGGCCGACCGGCCACCGGGCAGCACCGGCGGCATGGGTGGCGGCTGGGGCGACGGCACAGCCGGACTCAACTACCTCGGTGCCGACTCTGCGGAGTACAAGAAGCACTACACCCTCAAAAGCACAGGGAAAACTCAGCCCTGGGCCGACCTCATCAAAGTGTGCCAAGTGCTCAACCAAACCCCCGTTGCCAACCTCGACACGGCCCTCGCCCGCTACATGGACATCGACCGCACGCTCTGGTTCCTGGCTTCTGAAATCGCTTTTTCAGACGACGACAGTTACGTTTTTAAAGGAAAAATGGACTACTACCTGTACTGGGACGTGGAGACCAACCGCATGACCCCCATTGAATTCGACGGCAACAGCGTGATGAAATCCAACGCCACCAACTGGACGGCTTTCTACAACGCCACCAAAGTCAACTACCCGCTGCTCAACAAGTTACTCGCCGCGCCCCATGCCCGCCAGCGATACTTGGCCCACCTGCGCACCCTCGTAGCCGACGAGATGGACCCCGTCAAGTTCAACGCGCTGATAGACCAGTACGACGCGCTCATCAGTGCCGAGGTGCAGGCCGACCCCAAGAAGATGACCACCTTCGCGCAGTACAACACCGAAAAGCAGACCCTGAAAAACTTCGTCCAAAACCACCGCAACACCTTGCTCAACCATGCGGAGGTGAAAGTGGTGCCGCCCACCATCAGCAGCGCGGCCATGCGCAGCGCCGGGGGCCTTTGGGCCAGCCCCGTAGCCGATGAGGCGGCCAACATCACCGCCACAGTCAGCAGCGCGAGCGGCATCGCCGCCGTCACCGCCTACTACTGCGCCGGGCTGTACGGCCATTTCCAGAAAACGGCGATGTACGACGACGGTCTGCACAACGACGGCGCGAGCGGCGACGGCACCTACGGCGCAGCCCTGCCTGGCTCCGCCACCGGCACTTGGGTGCGCTTTTATGTGGAAGCCAAATCCGCCAACACCGCTGGCACCCTCGCCTTCCTGCCTGTCGGGGCGGAGCACGACGTGTTCTACTATCAGGTCAGTTCCAAATTGGCCGAAGACCGCCCCGTGGTCATCAACGAGATCATGGCTTCTAACCAAAACGCCGTGACCGACGAAGCCGGCCAGCACGAGGACTGGATAGAACTTTACAACCTGACCGACCAGCCGGTGGACATGGGCGGCTGGTTCCTCACCGATGATGCTTCCAAGCCCGACAAATGGGCCTTCGCGGCGGGTACTGTCATCGCGCCGAAGGATTACCTCATCGTGTGGGCCGACGAAGACGGCACCGATGGGCCGCTCCACGCCAACTTCAAACTCTCCGCCAGCGGCGAGTCGCTCGCGCTGCTCAACCTGACCCGGCAATTTGTGGATACAGTGAGTTTCGGCCAGCAGCAGACAGACATGGGCTACGCCCGCAGGCCCAACGGCACGGGGCCATTCGTCATCCAAGCACATACGTTCAAGGCCAACAACGGCAACTCGTCGCCGACTTTCGAGCCAATAAGTGCGTCAGCAACCATGCTGGCCTACCCCAACCCTGCTCAGCAAAGCCTCCGCGTCATGCTGGCTGGCGCGGCCTACGACACACCGCTCGTGGTGTCGGATATTTCGGGAAAAACGCAGTGCAGCCTCCCCAGCCAGCCGCAACAGAACTTGGATGTGTCGGGTTGGCCGCAGGGAATGTATTTTTTGAAGTGGGGAAGCGTGGTGCGGAAGGTCGTGGTGCAACGGTAGTAAAATCGGCATATCGGAACAAGCC
>JAYSUY010000894.1:0-1169 GCA_043718855.1 Saprospiraceae bacterium
CAGGACAAAAAGGACATCCAGAGCCGCCTGACGCTCTACGATCTGGCTGGCAAGCGCATCAAGCAGTTGGAAATGCCTGAACTCGGCAACGTGGACGGCGTGTGGTACGACCAGGAGGAGGATTCGCTCTACATCTCGCTGAGCACTTTCACCTCTACATCAAAGACTTACGTCGCTTCGCCCAACGATTTCAAGTGGCGGCTTTTTTACAAGCGCGATATGCCGATTGACATGAGCGACGTGGTGGGCGAGATCAAATTTTACACTTCCAAAGACGGCACCCGCGTCCCGGCCTTCGTGGTACACAACAAAAACATGAAGTTGGACGGCAACAATCCGGTGTTCCTCACCGCCTACGGGGGCTTCAATTCGGGCATCAGTCCGCACTACTACGGCTTCTACGCGCCGCTGCTCAAGCGCGGGGTGGTGATCGTGGAAGCCGGCATTCGCGGCGGCGACGAGTACGGCGAAAAATGGCACGAGGGCGGTATGCTGGGCAACAAGCAGAACTGCTTCGACGACTTCAATGCCTGCGCAGAGTGGCTCGTGAAGGAGAAATACACCACGACCGACAAGATCGTGGCCGAAGGCGGCAGCAACGGCGGTCTGCTCATGGGGGCTATCGCCACCCAACGGCCCGATCTGTACAAGGCCATCGTGTGCGCCGTGCCGCTGCTCGACATGGTGCGCTACCACAAGTTCCTGATCGCCCGCTACTGGATACCGGAGTACGGCTCGGCGGACAACGAAGCGGACTTCCGCTGGCTGCTGCCCTACTCGCCCTACCACAACATCCGCCAGGGGGTGAATATGCCCACGATGCTCGTCACCGCCGGGGCCAACGACAGCCGCGTGGATGCACTGCACGCCAAAAAATTCGTGGCGGCGGCCCAAAACAACCCGGCTCAGATCAGCCCGGTGATCCTGCACATGGATTTCAAAAGTGGGCATGGCAGCGGCCAAAGTACGGCGCACCGGATAGACAACTGGACGTTTATCTTTGATTTTGTGCTGGGGCAGTTGGGGCGGTAAGGTTTTTTTGAGGCGTAGAAATGAGACTGCCGATGCTGGCTTGGGGCTGGTGTCGGCAGTTTTTGTTTGGATAAGCGACGGCAATGTTAAACGATTTAAAAGCAAAATATTCGTACATTTGTGTCAAAATCACAAAT
>JAYSUY010000895.1:0-9123 GCA_043718855.1 Saprospiraceae bacterium
CCTGATTTTCAATAAATGCCGTTGTTGGCGTCCTCGCCAACAACTCGTTTTGAGCGATTGAATCCTTACAGATTATTTTTTACACGTTCCTTAGTAATCAGAACATTGGTACAGACTCCGCCCGCAGTTTTTCCAGATAAGCCCGCTTCAGCGGGTCGCGGTAGAACAGGTTCATGGTCTCGAAGGGGATGATTTTTTGGTCGTCGAGGCTCACGATGTGGACACAGGATTTCTTGATGGCCCGCACGTCAAAATCGTAGGCATCAATGAAGCGCATGATGATGATGCGGAACAAGTTGTCGTAGTCCAGATTAGGGGCGCTCACATGGGGCAAGCAGCACATGATGCTGTGCAACTCGTCGGTGGCACACTCTACCGAATTACCCGTACTGAACAGCTGTACCATGTGCTCATGCAGCCGCTCATCTTGCTCATACACAATGGTGTTGCGCGAGTTGTCGAGGATGTCTTGCGGATTGATGAAGCGGGTGAGTGGGAACACCTGGCCATCTATTTTCAGGGCGTAAGCCATCGCCAGCGCGTCGGGGTTGCAGGGTACCGGGATGATGTCAGCAGGCTGAAAAACCGGGGCTTGGCGCAGGATTTCCTGCCGTATCTCGGTGAGCGTGATGCGGTCGGTGGCAGGGTCGAAGCCATCGGTGCGGCCTGCCACTTGGGTGGGCTGGAACGTGACCCCGCGCACACATTTTTGCTGCAAAGCGAAGTCGATGATGGGGCCGATTTCCTGGTCGTTCAGGCCGCGCTGCAAGGTCACGACGAGGGTGGTGGCGAGGTTCACGCGGTTCAAATTTTCGATGGCCCGCATCCGCGTGTCGAGCAAATTCTCCCCCCGCAATTTCTCTAAAACATGGGGCTGGAAGGAGTCAAATTGCAGGTACACCTCGAAATCGGGCACGTAGGTCGCCAGCCGCTCCACAAACGCGGGGTCTTTGGCGATGCGGATGCCATTGGTGTTGAGCATCAGGTGGCGGATGGGCTTTCGCTTCGCAATGTCCAGTATTTCAAAGAATTGGGGATGCACCGTAGGTTCGCCACCACTGATCTGCACCACATCGGGTTGGCCTTCGTTGGCCACCACGAGGTCCAGCATCATCTCGATTTCCTCTAGGGTGCGGTGCCGCCCGTGGTGGGGGCTGGACTCTGCGTAGCAGGTTGGGCAAGCAAGGTTGCATCGGTCGGTTACCTCCACGATGGTCAGGCAGGAGTGCTGCTCGTGATCGGGGCAGAGGCCACAGTCATAGGGGCAGCCGTAGTGGGTGCGGGTGTTGAATTTGCGGGGCATTTCACTCCGCTTGGCATAGTTGCGGGTGGTGCGGTAATACTCTATGTCTGTGGCAATCAGCACTTTCTCTGGGCCGTGCGCCGGGCAACGTTTCAGCATCCACACTTTGTCGTCCTCAAAAACCACCTTCGCATCTATGCGGCGGAGGCACTGCGAGCAGAGGCTGAGGGTAAAATCGTAGTAAACGTAGGGGCGATCCATGGTGGGGGTGATGGTGCTTTTAGTTGTACAAATACATGCTCCGGTTCCGCTCCAACTCCCAGAAATACGGGTCTTTCAAATCCTTGATGAAGTGGCTCATCGCTTATCCTTCATCCTTCCCTTGCCCGCTTGCGCCAGCGCCTTTTTCAGCCGTTCATAATCTGCCTGAGTCGTGTAGCCTTCCGTAGGGAAGTCTCTTTCCGATTCCGGCACAAGATCGCGGACGGTTTTGCCTGCGGAAGTTTTGAAATCGGGATCGGCGCCGTGCTCCAGCAGCACAACGCATACGCCCCAACGCTCCATTTTTGCAGCCTTCCATAACGGCGAAACCGGACCATCCTCGTTATTAAGCACCGCCGTGGCATTGGGGTCTGCCCCGAATTCGAGCAGCGCGCGCACCGATGCTTCTGGCTCTTCGTACGAGCCGACGGCCTCAAAAAGAATGGAATGTTCGAAATGGATTTGGTAAGCATTGGCATCGGCGCCCTGCTCCAACAGCAAGCGCAGCAGCACTGCATTGCCGACAGCTGCGACGGCCATGTGTGACGAAACGTCTTTCCCTAATGCATTATGGAATTTTGCCCCAGCCTCAAAAAGCAGTCGGACGCATTCGAGTTTCTCCGCTGGCCAATAATTGGCGTAGCAAGCCTCCTCTATGGCAAAATGGAGCAACCGGCCCTTTTCATCGAGCCTTTCGACCGGTAGTGCTTTTAGCAATTCTTTGAATTTTTCCAGATCGCCAGCACGGATAGCCCGTGCGATCTGGTCCCGCTCTTTGTCTTCAAAAATGGGCGCGGCATCCTCCATTTTGTACCGCGCCTCATTCTGCGCGATGCGCTGCCTTTCTTGCCAAATGGGCCAGATTTTAAAAAGCAAGGTCGGCAGGGCGACCAACCCAAAGGCCACATACTTGGCCCAGTTGAAAGGCAGCAGGTTGAGGCCGACCAACACCACCAACGCAAAGATGCCCACAAAATAAAAGGCCTGCGCCAGCCCCCGAGTGGCAGCATCGCCGCCTTTGGCCGGAGACAGGGCTTCGACAACCATCGCATAGCAGATGATTGCAATGGCTGCCCAGTTGAGGACGGCGACGATTTTGACAAGATTCATAGTTGTATCAGTTGTACAGGTACATAGAGCGGTTCCGCTCCAACTCTCGGAAGTACGGGTCTTTCAAATCCTTGATGAAGTGGATCGCCTCGCCCGTGCTTTTCATCTCTGGGCCGAGCCGCTTGTCCACGCCAGAGAATTTTTCGAACGAGAACACCGGGATTTTGATGGTGAATCAGGCCATAGCAAATGAGGTAAACTGGCGGTATTCAGGCGGCTGAACCCCCAGCACGATGTCGGAAGCGGGTACCCTGCGCTTCATCAATTCGTCTTCGACGTGCAGTTCGGTTAGATTGGCTTGAATCCAGATTTTGCCCGATGGCTTGATGTCAAATTGGAGCAAGACCTCGTGGATGCGGCTGCCTTTCACCCAGCCGGTACGCACGAGTTGGAAGTGGTTGCGAACGGTATCGGCAATAATCTGGTCTTCCAGCTCGGGTTGGAGCGGGAAAGTGTCGGCCTCTTGCTCCAAAATGGAAAGCAACACTTTTTGGTACCGGGCAATTTTTTCTGTCAATTCAGCCATTGTACGAACGTTTCGCTGAACGGGTTGAAAACCAATATCTTGAGTTTCTGCCGCTCAATGGTGAGTGGAATGGTGTCGAACTTCATCAGCGTTTCAAAGGCTTTTTGTGGCATCGCCAAGTAGAGTGTTCGTTCTGGCTCTTGCAGCGAAAGCCCAACTTCGTAACTGATGTACTGCCCAAGTGCGGCGTAGAAATCGTAAAGCTGCGAGGCATTCAGAAAACTTTTCACCTCTACCGCGATCTTCTCCGAGCCGCGCTCTGCACCGATGATTCGCTCCGCTCCAAAGTCAATATTCTGACGAGGCTTTGTTTGCAAAATGTAAGGGTCATCCGTAATCGTCCAGCCTTCTTTTTCGAGTGCGACACGCACGACTTCATGGAACTTGTCTTTCGCAGCCATGTCGTTTTTAGTTGTAAAGGTACATGCTCCGGTTCCGCTCCAACTCCCGGAAATACGGGTCTTTCAAATCCTTGATGAAGTGGATGGCCTCGCCAGTGCTTTTCATCTCAGGCCCGAGCCGCTTGTCCACGTTGGGGAATTTCTCGAACGAGAAAACCGGGATTTTGATGGCGTAACCCTCCAATTTGTGCTGGATGTCGAAGTCCTTCAACTTGTGCGTACCGAGCATCACTTTCGTGGCGATGTTTAGATACGGCACTTGGTAGGCTTTGGCGATGAACGGCGTGGTGCGCGAGGCGCGCGGGTTGGCCTCGATGACGTACACCTCGTCGTTTTTAATGGCGAACTGTATGTTAATCAAGCCTTTAATGTTGAGGGAGCGGGCGATTTTTTCGGCGTATTCCACCATGCTCTGGATTACGATGGGGCCGAGCGAGTAGTGGGGCAGCACCGCCGAAGAGTCGCCGGAGTGGATGCCCGCAGGCTCGATGTGCTCCATGATGCCCATTACGTGGAAGTCGTCGCCATCGAAAATCGCGTCAATTTCGGCTTCTTTGGCGCGTTCGAGGAACTGGTCGATGAGTACCCGATTGTCGGGCAGGTGCTTAAAAATAGTCAGCACCTGGCGCTCTAATTCGTTGTCGTTGATCACGATTTTCATCCGCTGGCCGCCCAACACGTAACTAGGGCGCACGAGCAGCGGGTAGGGCAGCCGCTTCGCAATGTCGAGCGCAGCGTCCACGTCGTGGGCTACGCCAAATTTGGGGTACGGGATGTCCAGCCGGTGCAGCAGTTCGGAAAAGCGGCCCCGGTCTTCGGCGATGTCCATGCTGTCGAAGCTCGTGCCGATGATGTTCCAGCCGCCTTTGTGCAGGTTTTCGGCGAGTTTGAGGGCCGTCTGGCCGCCCAGTTGCACGATGACCCCATCGGGTTTTTCGTGTTCCAGTATCTCTTCCAAATGCTCCCAGTACACTGGCTCGAAGTAGAGTTTGTCGGCCATGTCGAAGTCCGTGCTGACCGTTTCGGGGTTGCAGTTCACCATAATCGCCTCGTAGCCCACCTCTTTGGCGGCCAGCAGGCCGTGTACGCAGCAGTAGTCGAACTCGATGCCCTGCCCGATGCGGTTGGGGCCGGAGCCGAGCACCACGATTTTTTTGCGGTCGGTGACAATGCTTTCGTTTTTGGCATTTAACGTCGGAAGGGTTTCAAACCCTTCCGACGTTTCTGCCCCTTCCGGCGTTTCCACCGAGGCTTCCGCACCCTCGAAAGTCGAGTAAAAATAATTGGTCTTGCTCTCGAACTCCGCCGCGCAGGTGTCCACCATTTTATACACCCTACGGATGCCGCGTTTTTTGCGCTCGCGGGTCACCGGTTTTTCATCGATGCGCAGCAGCCACGCGATTTGCGCGTCGGAGTAGCCGTTCTTTTTTAGTTCGATAAAAAACTCCGTGGGGATGTCCTCCGGCACGTTGAAGCGCAGGAGCTGCTCCTCCATTTTCACCAAATTCTTGATCTGGCCGATGAACCAGGGGTCGATGTTCGTGAATTTCTGGACGGTCTTGGACGGGATGCCCAATCGCAGCGCGTCTTTTACCCGATAGATGCGGTCGTCGCTCACTTTTTCCAGCCGCTCCATGATGTCGTCCGTGCGCAGCCACTCTTTTTTGTCCGCACCCAGGCCGGTGCGGTTGTTCTCTTGGCTCTGACAGGCTTTTTGCAGTGCCTCGTTGAAGCAGCGACCAATGGCCATCACCTCACCCACGGATTTCATCTGCAAGCCGAGGCGGTGGTCGGCACCCTGAAATTTGTCAAAATTCCAGCGCGGCATTTTCACGATGACGTAGTCCAGCGTAGGCTCGAAAAAGGCAGATGTGGTCTTCGTGATCTGGTTTTTCAACTCATCCAGCGAGTAGCCGATGGCGAGTTTGGCCGCGATTTTAGCAATCGGATAGCCGGTGGCTTTGCTCGCCAGCGCGGAGGAGCGCGACACGCGCGGGTTCATTTCGACGGCGATCAGTTTTTCATCCACAGGGTTTTGGGCAAATTGCACGTTGCAGCCCCCGGAGAAGTTGCCTACCGCCCGCATGATCTGGATGGCTTGGTTGCGCATATCCTGATAGGCCGTGTCGGAGAGCGTCATGGCCGGGGCGACGGTGATGCTGTCGCCGGTGTGGATGCCCATCGGGTCCACGTTTTCGACCGTGCAGATGATGACCACGTTGTCCAAGTGGTCGCGCAGTAGTTCCAGTTCAAATTCCTTCCAGCCGAGTACAGCCTTTTCCACCAGCACCTCGTGGGTGGGGGAGGCGTTGAGGCCGCGCTTGAGGGCTTCGTCGAACTCTTCCTCCTTCATGCAAAAGCCGCCGCCCGTGCCGCCGAGCGTGTACGAGGGGCGGATAACCAGCGGAAAACCAATCTTTTGAGCCGCTTCTTTTCCCTCCAAAAAGGAGTTGGCGATGAAGGAGGGCGCGACCGAGAGGCCCAAACTGATCACGAGTTTTTTAAACTCCTCGCGGTTCTCAGTGGTCTCGATGGCCTTCGTGTCCACCCCAATCATACGCACACCGTACTGTTCCCAGATACCCATTTTTTCGCACTCAATGGCGAGGTTGAGGGCCGTTTGGCCGCCCATGGTGGGCAGCACGGCATCAATGGCGGGCAGGTCAAAATTCTCCTGATGCTCCCGCAGTATCTGCTCAATGCTCTCCGGCGTGAGGGGCCGCAGGTAGATGTGGTCGGCGGTCACCGGGTCGGTCATGATGGTGGCCGGGTTGGAGTTGATGAGGCTGACTTTGATGCCCTCTTCGCGCAGCGAGCGGCTGGCTTGGGTGCCGGAGTAGTCGAATTCGCAGGCTTGCCCGATAACGATGGGGCCGGAGCCGATGATGAGGACGGATTGGATGGAGGTATCTCTCACAATGGATGGTAGATGATGGACGGTAGACGGTGGACGGTGGACGTGCGCACTATACCGGCCACCGTTTTTAGTAAAAAAATGCCGAAAACCGGGGCTTTGACCCGGTTTTCGGCATTTCCGAAAGTGAATGTGGACGGTTTCGTTTCTTCATTTCGAGGGGCGAAGGTAACAACTCGACCATCAAATCACTCGCCCAAAAATCTGATCAGCCAAAATCTTAGTTGTTGATGGGGGCCTCTCGATGGGAAATTCGCAGCGGTCTTCATATTGATGCTGAAAATGGGCCCCATTCTGTCGTGGATCTCTCTGTGCAGCCAGTTGGGTATAGGTTTGTTATCCTCCAAATTGGGCATCGCTTCGAGGGCGAACAGGTAGGCCAGAAGGATGTCTTTTTCCCTAAATCCTAAATTTCAGATGGCTCATGTTCCGAAACCGCTGCAACTCGATGGGGGACTGCGAGTCCTCCGGATGCGCCACTAGCCTTCTGATAGGAGTATCCACGCTGGATGCTGAGCAAAAAACGCTCAACGAACCCCGGTTTGGGTAATAATATCCACATAAAAAGTATCGAACGACCACTTTTTGCTGGCGCAATTTTTTCTGCTGATGACTTGACAATCATTGCTTTTTTACCTGTAACAATAACATGACTTCAAACATGAAATCCGCACATCGTAGTACCTCATACCTGGTTGTAGCATTTTTAATACTTGGCCAATTCGCGTTGAACGCTCAAAACGAGGCATTGAATCGCGGCAACTTTTCTATAGGCTCGGGCATTGGGTATGTGAACTCCGTAACCAGTATTCAGATCAATAATGGCAGTACTGTTCAAACAGGCGGCAACACAGGTTACCAACTTCACCTCACGCCCACCATCGGCTATTTTCTCACCCGCAACTTCGTGTTTGGCTTGGGGATGGATTACTTGGTGAACTCTTCACAAGACAACAGCAACAATACAACGGGTACACCTCGCACCTCAGACACCAAACTGCTTTTTGGGCCTTTTACGCGAATTTACCTGCCTTTTGCGGGCGATCAGGCTTTGTTCTTGGGTGCGGTGTACGGTTATGGAAAGTCTCAAACACAAATTTCCGATGGCGCTGAAGCGCAAACCGTGAATACCTCAATCACTACTTTTGGAGCAGGCCCAGGCTACGCCATCTTCTCCAACGGGCGCGTTTCATTAGATGCCCAAGTGAAATATAATTATGGCTTCAGCAAAAACAACATTAGTGTAAGCAATGCTAACCAATCCACCCGAACCGTTACGACTGCTTGGGACTTTGTTGTAGGCATACACTTCTTTTTCAATAGACAATAAGGAACGGTACTGGAGGAAAGGTACAGATTTGGTGGGCTTGTTTGCACACAGGTTTCGTTGCTCCTCATGCCTTGCAAAATGAAAATACGCTACTCCAGCTCTATAGGATTGACTGGACGACTACTAAACCATACGACGAGGGTGCAAGAAGTTGCTTTTCAATACTTTGTATGAGGGGCGCTCTTCATAGCAATATCAATTTACTTAGGGATATAGTTTTTTAGGGGATACTTAAACCATTTGGCCCCAAAATCCAAATTTAAACAAGGTTTCAACCTGTAATCAAACTCCTTCATCACTTAAAAAATAAAATCATGTTACGCAGTTCAAGCATAAGCATTCAAGTATTTCTGCTCTTCTTTGCTGTCACGCTGGCCATGTCATCGTGTTTAAAAGATCCTAACACCATCATAATCGATGGCGACTCAGCCCGCGCGAGGATAGAAATCACGGATGCGCCCATTGACGACCCAAATGTGACGGGTGTGTTCGTTACTGTGGTAGACGTTAAGGTGAATGGCCAATCGTGGGCAGGTTTTGACGGAAAAACCACTTTCGATCTGCTTGCTTACCAAAAAGGGCAAACCAAACTTCTGGGCGAGGGTGAAATCAAGGTGGGTACATACAGCGAAATCGTGCTGGTGCTTGATACCGAAACCGATGCCAATGGTTCTGGCCCGGGATGTTATGTAAAAGACGCTCAGGGTATTAAGCGAAAATTAGAAGGTGGCAGCCAGTTGGTGCTAAAAGCAAAGGGCAGTTTTGGTACCAAAGCCAATGAAACCACCGAAGCCATTGTTGACATAGATCTCCGCAAGTCCATTGTGTACAGACCGGGTTCTAATACGGAGTTTCAGTTTGTTACAGATCCTGAACTCATCACTGCTGTGCGCTTGATGGACAAAGCCGCTACGGGAAGTATCTCGGGAGATTGTACAGACGGGGTTTCGGGCAGTAAAAAAGTAATTGTTTATGCCTATAAGAAAGGAGGTTTCAGCCAGAATGAGAAATTTCCACAGGGAACATCCCAAGTATACTTTAAAAACGCCGTGACGAGTTCCGTTTTGGCTGCCGATGGGACTTTTCAACTGTCCTTTTTGGAAAGTGGCTCTTATGAACTACACTTCATCTCGTATCAGGAAGACAGTCAGGGTAAACTACAAGCCAAAGGCGAGCTACAGTTGAACATCCTAAATTCCACTACGCTCAACTTGCTTGGACTGAATGTATCTGCCAAAGAGAACATCAATATAGACGTGGTTGTGACGGGAATTCTGTTCTTTTGAATACGGTAGGCAAACTGCCTAAAATGTCAGCGCACTTCCATGCCTCCGAAAA